>JAFYRQ010000025.1 GCA_017546885.1 Alphaproteobacteria bacterium | reverse complement strand
TTTTTCATCTCTTGCTGCCGACAGAATTGAGCATAAAGCATAAGCGGAAAAATATTCCCAAAAACTCAATAATGAATTACTGCTTACGTTGATTTCAAGTTTGCTTTCGGTAAAAATATCCAAAATATCTTTATCCGCCTCTTTATCTTTAGGAGGGCAAAGCGTGATGCTTGTTCCTCTGCCTAAAAGGGAAATAGTCTGTTTGTTGTTGATAATATATCCGTTAAAATATGCCGCATGCAGATTTTCTCCGAGAATGGGAGTTAAGTAGCTCAAATCTTTTATGGGAGTAAAACACACAACGGGTGCATTACCAATTCTGGAACGGGAAACACAGCTCAGCATGGTATTAAGTTTGTTGGCAAAAGCGGTAATAATCACCATCTTTGCCGGTTCTTTCATAATTTCCGCTGCGTTTAATTTATGACGTTTCTGAGTTAAACTGCGGTCTTCTTTTATAGAGATACCGTCGGTTGATAAACTTTCCCCCGATGAGTGTTTGTCGGTTAATAAAATGACGTTTTGTCCGCTACTTTGTATTTGGGCACCTAAATAATATGCCAAGGTATTGTTGCCTATGATATAAATCGGATTAGTCATCTTATTTTTCCTTTTTTAATTTCGCAATAAAGAAGCCGTCAACACCTCCGTCTTTTGCAAAATGACAAGGAAGACATCGCATGAACCCTTCTTCCGTAATCATTTCTTGTAAAGAATCGGCATCTTTGTTGTCGAATAATTCGGTTGTTATAGGGACAATTTTATACTGCGGATTAGTTGAAATAAAATTAATTATTTGTTTTTCTCCTTCATCTTTTGCAAGAGAACATACCGAATAAAGCAGAATTCCTCCTTTTTTAAGACACGAATCGATGTTTCCCAGAATATTTTTTTGAATATCGACACATTGTTCCACATCTTTTATACTTCTGTTATGAACTATTTCAGGGTGACGACGAAGGGTTCCCGTTGCCGAGCATGGAGCATCAAGCAGTATAATATCGAATTTTTCTTTACATTCCTGCAAAAAAGAATTTGCATCGGCACATATTGTTTTTACCGTCTGCATTTTTAATCGAGCAAGATTTTCTTGCATGGTTTGCAACCTTTTTTCGGAAATATCCAACGCGGTAACATCTGCTCCGGCATTAATAAGCTGTGCTGTTTTTCCTCCGGGGGCGGCGCATAAATCAAGAACCTTTAGATCCTTTATATCTTTTAGTGTTTTAACCGCCATGGAAGAAGCCATGTCTTGTATCCACCATTCGCCGTTTTCGTACTCCGGAAGTTGTTTTATCTCTCCGGCGGATTGTATTCTGATGCTATTATTCGGCATTAATTTGCCGTTTAATTTTGTTGCCCATGATTCAAAATCTTTTTTGGTTGTTATATCTAAAGGCGGTTCTTGTGCAGAATATTTTTCAATAAGAGAAATCTGCTTTTGTGTATAATCTTTTTGTAATATTTGGCGAAAAGATTTTGTAAAAAACGGAACATTTTGTGCTTGAAGAATGTTTTCTTTATCGTTGCATGCTTTTCGCAATATTGCGTTTATAAAACCGCCGGAATATTTGTTGCCGATTTTTTTTGCTAAAGACACATAGCTGTTAACTACCGCATAAGTAGGTGTACGAAAATATAATGCCTCTGCGCAGCCCATAATCAATAAAAAATGTGAAGGTTGCATTTTTTGCGGCATCGGTTTTGACGAATATTTGTTGATAACTTTTTTCAAAAACTCCTGTTTACGCAAAGTTGTCATAACCAAGCGTTTTATAAAAGCCATATCCTGTGTTTTTATTTCGGTATTTTCAAAACCTTCAAATCCGTTGTTATTTAAAGATTTTTGATATGTTTCAAAAGCAATTTCTCTAATATCCAAAATTCTCACTCCTAAAAAGTATATTCACAGTTTAGAAAAATGTAAAAATAATTACAAGTGAGAAAATAATTTAACCCTATTGTATTTTTTATCAAAATATTATAGTCTGTCGTGCAGGATTTTATATAAAGTTGAAAATACAGAAGAAGAAAGGTGTTTTTATGAGTGAAAATAGTGCTCGCCACAACGGAAAAACTTTTGAACAGTGGCAAAAAGAATGGGAAATGGAAGACAGATACAATTTTCGTACTATTGAGGGAAAATGGCAAAAAATTTGGGAAGAAGAAAAAACTTATCATGTAGATATAAATAAAGATAAAGAAAAATTCTATGTGTTGGTAGAGTTTCCATATCCGTCAGGTGCGGGATTGCACGTCGGTCACCCTCGTTCTTATACGGCATTAGATGTTGTTGCTCGTAAAAAAAGAATGCAAGGTTTTAACGTTTTGTATCCTATGGGTTTTGACGCATTCGGGCTTCCTGCCGAAAATTATGCAATCAAAACCGGCGTACATCCAGCCGTTTCAACAAAGGAAAATATTGCAAACTTTACTCGCCAATTGAAATCTTTAGGTTTCAGTTTTGATTGGGACAGATGTGTAACAACTTGTGATCCTGAATATTATAAATGGACACAATGGATGTTCTTGAAGTTTTTTGAAAAAGGATTGGCATATAAAGATAAAATTGCAATCAACTGGTGTCCGAGCTGTAAAGTTGGTTTGGCAAATGAAGAAGTTGTGAACGGATGTTGCGAACGTTGCGGAGCTCAAGTTGTTCGTAAAGATAAAGAACAATGGATGATTGCCATCACGAAATATGCTGACAGATTAATTGATGACTTAAATGATTTAGATTTTATCGACAGAGTAAAAGCACAACAAGTAAATTGGATCGGACGTTCGGAAGGTGCTGAATTAGACTTTGATTTTGCCGATGATAAATTGACCGTATTTACAACTCGTCCGGATACAGCATTTGGTGTTACTTATATGGTTTTGGCTCCGGAACATCCTTTTGTTGAAAAATATATGGATAGGTTTGAAAATCCGGAAGAAATCAAAGCTTATGTTAACGAAACAGCTAAAAAGTCAGAGCTTCAACGCAGTATGAGCGAAGAAAAAACCGGTGTTGAATTGAAAGGTGTTCAAGCTCGAAATCCGTATAACGGAAAGATGATTCCTGTATTTATTTCAGACTATGTTTTGACCGGATACGGTACAGGCGCAATTATGGCTGTTCCGGCTCACGATCAGCGAGACTATGATTTTGCAAAAGTATTTAATTTGCCGATAATTCAAGTTTTGGAAGGTGGCGATATATCTGAAAAAGCTTGGGAAGAAGATGGTGTTCATATTAATTCTGATTTCTTAAACGGTATGAATAAAGAAGACGGAATGAGAGCTGCTATCGATTATGCGGTTAAAAATGGTTTCGGAAAATCAAAAATAAACTTCAAATTGCGTGACTGGGTGTTCTCTCGTCAACGTTATTGGGGTGAGCCGATACCGATGGTTTATTGTGAACATTGTGGTTGGCAACCGGTTCCTGAATCGGAATTGCCTTTGACATTGCCTGAAGTTCCGGATTATTTACCTAATGATGAGGGTGAATCTCCTTTGTCAAAAGCAGAAGATTGGGTTAATACAATTTGTCCGAAATGTGGCGGAAAAGCTCGTCGTGAAACCGATGTTATGCCTAACTGGGCGGGTTCTTCTTGGTATTTCTTGCGTTATTGCGATCCGCATAATGATAAAGAATTTGCCTCTAAAGAAGCCTTGGATTATTGGATGAACGTAGATTGGTATAACGGTGGTATGGAACATACTACACTGCACTTGTTATACTCTCGTTTCTGGCACAAGTTTTTGCATGATTGCGGTTGCGTTCCTACCAAAGAACCATACAATCGTCGCACATCGCATGGTATGATTTTGGCATCAAACGGCGAAAAAATGTCAAAATCTCGCGGTAATGTAATTAATCCTGATGATATTGTAAATTCATATGGTGCGGATACCTTCCGTTTGTATGAAATGTTTATCGGACCGTTTGACCAAGTTGCAATGTGGTCAGAAGAAAGTTTGATGGGGGTATATCGTTTTGTCGGCAAAATTTACGGTTTGTTCAAGAAAGTTGCAGATGTTGAGCCGACAACGGCAGATTTGAGAGCGATGCATAAATGTATTCTGGAAGTTACCGACAGAATAGACGGCATGCGTTTTAATACTGCTGTTTCATCATTAATGACTTATGTGAACTATATGAGCGGATTAGAACAAATTCCTCAAGTGTTGTATGAAACAATGATGAAGCTTCTTTCTCCGTTTGCTCCTCACTTGAGTGAAGAAATGTGGGCTCGTATGGGTAAAACTACATTAGTTCTCGATGAAGCTTGGCCGCAAGGCGATGCTAAATTGGCTGAAGATAATGTGGTTACATTAGCGGTTCAAATTTGCGGAAAAATGCGCGGAACCATCGAAATGCCTAAAGATGCTCCGCAAGCTGATATTGAGAAAAAAGCTTTTGAACTCGAAAATGTTGCTCGTCAACTCGAGGGAAAAGAGATTAAGAAAATAATTGTTGTACCAAACAGGATTGTGAACATTGTTGCATAAAAAATATATATTTATTTTGCTGCTGATGTTAGCAGCTTGCGGATTTGAACCGTTGTATGTTGAAAGACAACAGGATGATACATGGTATTTCGGCGGCAATTTTGATACTTCTATTTCGCAAGAGATGGCAAAGGTCAAAATTCAGCCGATATCCGACAGATTTGGTCAAATGTTGAGAAATGATTTGATAGATTTGATTTCTCCCAAAGGTCAGCCGGAAGAACCTAAATATCGTTTATATGTTCGTTTAGCTAAAAAAAGCGAAACAAACCAAGCTTTGCGTTCGGATATTACTGCAACCAGAAAAATGGTAAGATACAAAGTTGCATACTATATGATGGAAGGAACGGAAAAGGTTTTGGAAGGCGATAGCTTGGCTTTTACAAGTTATGATATTTTGGCAAATCCGTATTCTACGACAATGGCAAAGAAAAAGGGTGATGAAGAGGCTGCCCGCATAGTTGCTAACGATATATCCTTGCGTTTAGGGGCGTATTTTCATAAAATTATAACTAACAGAGGCGAGCTGGATGATTTTAAAGCCGTTACAGATAGATAATTTTATCAAAAATCCGGATAAAAATATTAAAGCAATATTGGTTTACGGAACTAATGACGGCTTGATATTGGATACGGTAAAACGTTTGGCTCGTTCCGTCTGTTCCGATTTAACGGATGCTTTTCAGGTTTCGGACATTTTGGGTGAAGATATTGTTGGTGACTTTGGCAGATTATGCGGAGATTATAACAGTCAATCTTTGATGGGTGGTCGGCGAGTTGTGATGGTTCGTGATGTTACCGATGCCATAACCAAAGATTTACGAAAGATGTTGGCGGAAAGCAAATCGGATAATTTGCTGATATTGTCATCGGGAACACTCAATAACAGTTCTTCTTTGGTAAAGTTTTTTAAGGAAAGCGAAAATATTGCGTTAATCTCTTGTTATGAAGACAAAAACGAAGATATATATAATGTATTAAAAACCTTGGGTTTGACATTTCCTCCTGCTTCGATTCAGCTTTTATATTCACGTCTGTCCGGTGACAGAATGATAAATATGGCCGAACTTGAAAAACTGAAAACTTATATGGGGGATTCTAAAGAGGTTACTCCGGAGATTATTGCAAAAGTTATCAGCGACCAGTCAGAATCCGGAACGGACGATATTTGTTATGCCGTTTTTGAGGGGGACAGAGCAAAAGCTGATAGCCTTTATCTTAAATATCTCAAAGAGGGAAACGATGCTTTTTCGGTGGCAAGAGCTCTTTCAAATCACGCATTTAAATTATTGACCTGCATTGCGGGTATAGAAAGCGGAGAAACTGCAGATAAAGCGATTCAACGTTTAGTTCCGAAGCTGATATTTTATCGTGTTGATTCTTTCAAGCAACAGCTGAAAATGTGGAATAAGGATAAAATATTGCGAGTGACGGAATTGTTATACGAAACAGAAAAAAATTGTAAAACTACAGGTATGCCGACAGAGGAGATTGTAGGCATGGCCATATTACAGCTTTCCGGAGCGGCGAGAAAATAATGTATAGCGAAAAATTTCAAAAGTTTATTGAAATGTGGCAAAAAGAATTTGCCATGGAAAAGAGTATTGATGAAAAACTCTGTTTGGACCGAGACGGAAATCCTATACCTTGGTACACTTTTCCGGCGATAGAATATTTGTCGCAATTTGATTATGGCGAGAAGAAGATTTTTGAATACGGATGCGGATATTCTTCTGCATTTTGGGCGCAAAGGGCATTAAATGTTACCAGTATAGAAGACAAAACAACATGGTTTGAACGTTGGACGTCAGAGTTTAAATATGCAAATTTGGATATTCGTTGGCGAGATGAAGGCGAGGGATATGAAAATGCCATTTTTGAAGATGGTTTGAAATATGATGTTATCGTTGTTGACGGTAAAAGACGTGAAAAATGTGCTGAGGCTGCGGTAAAAGCCTTGGCCGACGGCGGTATGATAATATTAGATGACAGCGACAGAATTAACACCAGCGAAGAATATCGCAAAGCGGTGGCTTTTTTGAAAGATGCCGGTTTGATTCAAGTGGATTTTTACGGTTTTTGCCCGATGAATTGTTATACCAAAACGACATCCGTATTTTTGCATAGAGATTTTGATTTTAAGTCAAAATATCCTATTCAGCCGATAAACGGTTGGGGAAATTTGTGGTCAATGCAAAGAAAAGACCGTAAAGAATTTTACAAAAAACACGGTTAGATGTAATAAACTTTTTACAAAACTTATCATAAAAATAGATTGTTTTTTTATTTTTTATATGTTAAA
>JAFYRQ010000004.1 GCA_017546885.1 Alphaproteobacteria bacterium | reverse complement strand
TTGTTTAATTTATTCGGCTATATCAAAATTATTTGATAATTTTAGATACAACGCCGGCACCTACGGTACGACCACCTTCACGGATAGCAAAACGTAAACCTTCTTCCATAGCAATCGGGTTAATCAATTTTGCTGTCATTTGAATGTTATCGCCAGGCATTACCATTTCTGTTCCTTCAGGTAATTCTACTGCACCGGTAATATCTGTTGTACGGAAGTAGAATTGTGGACGATAGTTGTTGAAGAACGGAGTATGACGACCACCTTCTTCCTTAGTCAAAATGTAGCACTTGCATTCAAATTCTGTATGCGGTGTTACTGAACCGGGAGCTGCCAATACTTGACCACGTTCTACATCTTCTCTCTTTGTACCACGGAGCAATACACCGATGTTGTCGCCGGCTTCACCTTCATCCAAAAGCTTGCGGAACATTTCTACACCGGTACATGTAGTTTTTGCTGTCGGCTTGATACCTACGATTTCCAAATCGTCACCTACGTGAATTACACCACGTTCTACACGACCAGTTACAACTGTACCACGACCAGAAATTGAGAATACGTCTTCAATCGGCATCAAGAATGATTTATCTTTTGGACGATCAGGTTGTGGAATGTAGCTGTCAACTGCTTTCATCAATTCCAAAACTGCTTCTTTACCAATCTTCGGATCGCCATTTTCCAATACTGCCAATGCAGAACCTTTTACGATTGGGATTTCATCGCCTGGGAAGTCATATGAGCTCAACAAATCACGAATTTCCATTTCAACCAATTCCAACAATTCAGGATCGTCTACTTGGTCTACTTTGTTCATGAATACTACCAAAGCAGGTACACCTACTTGGCGAGCCAACAAAATGTGTTCACGAGTTTGTGGCATAGGACCGTCAGCTGCTGATACTACCAAGATAGCACCGTCCATTTGTGCCGCACCAGTGATCATGTTCTTTACATAGTCAGCGTGGCCCGGGCAGTCTACGTGTGCGTAGTGACGATTCGGTGTTTCATATTCTACGTGTGAAGTAGAAATGGTGATACCGCGTGCTTTTTCTTCAGGAGCTTTATCGATTTGATCATATGCTGTAAAGCTTGCACCGCCTTCTTCTGCCAATACTTTGGTAATAGCGGCTGTTAATGTGGTTTTACCATGGTCTACGTGACCAATTGTACCAATGTTGCAGTGAGGTTTGTTTCTCTCAAATTTCTCTTTTGCCATTGTTATATTATCCTAAAATAAATTAAAAAATTAAAACAAGTGGGAGGACGGTTTAACCCGTCCACCCTATTCTATTATCTTATGCGTTCTTTGCTTTTACTTTTTCAGCAATGTCGTTTGGAACTTCAGCATAATGGTCAAATACCATTGTAAACTGAGCACGACCTTGAGAAAGTGAACGTAAGGTATTTACATAACCAAACATGTTAGCCAATGGAACTTGTGCATTAACAACACGAGCATTAGCACGTTGGTCCATACCGTTTACAAGACCACGACGAGAGTTTAAGTCGCCGATGATGTCACCCATATATTCTTCAGGAGTAACAACTTCTACCTTCATAATCGGTTCCAACAATTTTGGTCCTGCTTGACGCATACCTTCACGGAAAGCAGCACGAGCAGCAATTTCGAAACACATAACGTTAGAGTCAACTTCGTGGTAAGCACCATCGTAAAGGTTACATTTAACACCTGTTACAGGGTATCCGGCAATAACACCGGCATCCATAGCAGAGCGCAAACCTTTTTCAACACCAGGAATATATTCCTTCGGTACGTTACCGCCAACAACTGTGTTTTCAAATTCAAAGCCTGTGTAACCTTCCATAGGTTCAAACTTAATTTTAACCTTAGCGAACTGACCGGCACCACCAGATTGTTTTTTGTGAGTATATTCAATATCACAAGGTTTAGTGATGGTTTCACGATAAGCCACTTGAGGTTCACCGACATTACATTCAACTTTAAATTCACGTTTCAAACGATCAACGATGATTTCCAAGTGCAATTCCCCCATACCTTTGATGATGGTTTGACCGGAATCAGGATCTGAAGAAACTTTGAATGAAGGATCTTCCATAGCCAAACGAGACAAAGCCAAACCCATTTTTTCAACGTCAACTTTAGTCTTCGGTTCAACGGCCAATTCGATAACCGGATCAGGAAATACCATGTTTTCGAGAACAATCGGATTAGATTGATCACAAAGAGTATCACCAGTTGTAGTATCTTTCAAGCCGGCAAGAGCTACGATGTCACCTGCATGAGCTTCTTTCAAGTCTTCACGTTTGTTAGAATGCATCAAGAGCATACGACCAACACGTTCTTTTTTATCTTTAACAGAGTTATAGACATAAGAACCTGCAGTCATTGTTCCTGAATAAATACGAGTAAAGGTCAAAGAACCCACGAACGGATCGTTCATAATCTTGAAAGCCAAAGCAGACAAAGGTTCATTGTCATCAGGTTTTCTTTCGATTTCAACATCTGTATCAGGTTTAACACCTTTAATAGCTTCAATATCAAGCGGTGAAGGCAAGTAGTCAATTACTGCATCCAACAAAGGTTGAACACCTTTGTTTTTGAAAGCGGTACCGCAGAATACAGGAACAAAGCTTTGTTTCAATGTACCTTTACGGATACATTTTTTCAAAGTTTCAACAGGAATATCTTTACCTTCGAGGTAATCTTCCATAGCTTGTTCATCTTCTTCAACAGCCATTTCCACCAATTCTTGACGATATTTATCAGCTTTTTCTTTCAAATCACCCGGAATATCTTTGATTTCAATCGGAGAATCCGGAGTATCGCCGGTATAAACGATTGCATTCATATTCAACAAATCAACAACACCTTGGAATTCTGCTTCTGCGCCGATTGGGAGTTGCAAAGCCATCGGGCGAGCACCCAAACGATCAACAATCATATCCAAGCAACGATAGAAGTTTGCTCCGATACGATCCATTTTGTTACAGAAACAAATTCTTGGAACACCGTATTTATCAGCTTGTCTCCAAACTGTTTCTGATTGCGGTTCTACACCTGCAACAGAGTCAAATACAGTGATGGCACCGTCCAATACACGCAAAGAACGTTCAACTTCAACAGTGAAGTCAACGTGTCCCGGAGTATCGATAATGTTTACACGGTGATTTTTCCAAAAACAAGTTGTAGCAGCAGATGTAATTGTAATACCGCGTTCTTGTTCTTGTTCCATCCAGTCCATAGTAGCTGCACCATCGTGTGTTTCACCAACTTTGTGGTTTACACCTGTATAGTACAAAATACGTTCGGTTGTTGTTGTTTTACCGGCATCAATGTGAGCCATAATACCGATGTTTCTATACATTTCCAATTTATGTGTACGAGCCATTGTCTTATCCCTCGATTAGAATTTGTAGTGAGAGAATGCTTTGTTAGCTTCTGCCATTTTGTGGGTATCTTCACGTTTTTTAACGGCTGAACCACGGTTAGCAGCTGCATCTAAAAGCTCATTAGCTAATCTTTCGGTCATTGTTGTTTCTGAACGCTTCAGAGCAGCACCGATAATCCAACGAATAGCCAACGCTTGACGACGATCAGCACGAACTTCACAAGGAACTTGGTAAGTTGCACCACCAACACGACGAGATTTAACTTCTAACATCGGTTTTACGTTTTCGATAGCTTCATTAAAGACTTCCAAAGGAGCTCTTTTGGTTTTGTTAGCCAAAATGTCGAAAGCTGAATATACAATTTTTTCAGCAACGGCTTTTTTACCATCTTCCATAACATTATTAATAAATTTAGCTACTACCTTGTCATGATATTTTGCATCAGGTAATACTATTCTTTTTTCTGCACTATGACGACGTGACATAACTTACCCTCCTATTTCGGTCTCTTAGCGCCGTATAATGAACGACGTTGACGACGTTTAGCAATACCTTGAGTATCCAAAGTACCACGAATGATATGATAGCGAACACCAGGCAAGTCCTTTACACGGCCTCCTCTAATCAGCACCACTGAGTGTTCTTGAAGATTATGACCTTCACCAGGGATATAGCTGATTACTTCAAAGCCGTTGGTTAAACGAACGCGAGCCACTTTACGCAACGCAGAGTTAGGTTTTTTAGGGGTTGTAGTGTAAACCCTTGTGCAAACACCGCGTTTTTGTGGACAAGCTTTCAAAGCCGGAACTTTGTTTCTTTTCACTTTAGGTGTTCGTGATTTACGAATTAACTGACTAATTGTAGGCATCACAATTTCCTTATTTAAAATTAAAACATAAAAAACCGCTGTTTTGACACGATAAATCGTTCAAAACACGGGAAAAACTCTTATTTTTCAACTTCTTTGAGCCTTTTACGACTCCCAAGAATTGAGCGCATACTAATGTTTAAATTATTGAGTGTCAACAGTTTTTTATCATTTCAGATACAAAAAAATGCCGAATAATAAATATCCGGCATTTTGAAAAAATAGCAAAATTATTCAACATCAAAATCGAGTTCAGTCTCATCAGCAGACATATCAACATTAGCCATAGCCTCTTGTTGTGCTAAAAACTCTTGAATATTGAATTTAATCGGATCAGAAACTTTCTTTCCGTCCACATAAATACCTGTTTCGTTCAAAACTATCGAAACCGTATCAACAGTTTGTCCTTTACCATTTTTTGTGCGTTTAGATAAGTCTATTTGGCTTCGTATTCCTTCGGTTAACCCTGCTTTCATACAAGATGCCGGAAAACTGTCGGAAGAAAGCTTTTGTTCTTCTTCACAAATTTTAGAATAATCCGGAACAATCTTATCCAAATTCTCTGCAGTTATTTTAGCATTTCCTACGACATAATCACCGGACTTTTTCACAGCAACAATAAAATTCAAATTTGCATCATTAAAAATACCGCTGATTTGCATTTTAAATTCCATTTTTGCAATAATTTCATCCACAGCCGTGATTATGTCTTTTTTATATTTATCTGCAATTTTATCTGTATCGGTACTACCATCGCTTGCAAGAGCCTCTTCTATCATTTTTTCTTGTATTGATGAAATCTTATCTACTGCAGCTACGGGGATATCCTTTAACAAATGTTTGACCACAATTCTGTTCAACGAAAAGTCAGCCAACAACGGAGACGATATATTGTATATATCTGTACCGAAGCTCATTTTTAAACCATCATTTTCTCTTTCGGCTTTTGTTGATACTTTCATGTCCATAGTCACGGGAGTTCCCATAGCTTCAACACTAAAACCGTTTATCGCCATTACCGAAGATGAATTTATACCGGCACCGGCATCCATTATAAGTTTTGAATATTCCTTTTGACCGTTATCTTCAAAAACAGCTATCATTTTGTTCACAACGGATTTTATGGACATAGAAAACATCATGTGCTTTAAATTAAAACCGTTTGCACTCCAATCCACACTATATGTCATTTGACCGTTAGCCGGCACCATTGTCGAATTAAAGTTCAATGCTTTCAAGTTAGCAATTTCACTCTTTAATCCGGTAGCTTCATCTTTTTCGGAATAAGTAATATTTTCTGCTTTTATATTTTGAGTAACAATTTCCTTAAGTTCGGGAACAAAATGCAATTCTTCCGAATAACTTGCAGGCAGAAAATTATGAAACCCAAATAAATTATGTGCAATATTTTGGAGTCTTGCCGGAGAATTTGAAGATAGTTTATAACGAGCTTTGCCGTCAAAATCTTCAATTTTTACAACTTCCATCTCCGAAGCAGGAATTTTTTCGGTAATTACAACCGGCTCACCTTTTTCATCAAACTTCGGCAACCCGAGTTCATCAGTTGCAAACGTTATAACTTCATTTTCGGGAAGTTTTAATTTCAATGAAGAACCGCTATCTTCAACAACAACCGATTCATATATATCGCTAAATTTTTCGGAAAGACTGTTTTGTAATCCTTCTGCCGTTACATCAGCAGCATATACTGTTCCGCTTAACAAACAAGCTCCGGCAACCGTTGATAAAAAAATTTTTTTCATATACACCTCCAAATAATATTTATGCTTATTATAAACAATAAAAACAACTATACAAGAAAATTGAATTCAATATTGACAAAAAACAGCTTGCCAATGTTGCTAAAATATGGTATAAGGTTACGCATTGCGAAAAACATTATGATGTTTTTGCTACTGTTTTTATTAACAAGTTTAGGAAAAATAATGACACAAAACAAAGATTTGATATCAGCCTATCATACTATTGATAAGGAAATTAAAGCTTTGAACTTAATGAAATCAGAGCTCGGAGCATCTTTAACCGAAGCATTAGATTTAATGCAATCTGCTAAAGGTCGTGTTATCATTACCGGTATGGGTAAGTCAGGACATATCGGCAAAAAAATTGCCGCTACCATGGCTTCAACCGGCACTCCTTCTTTCTTTGTACACCCTGCAGAAGCCAGTCATGGTGACTTAGGTATGTTAACCGGCGATGACGTTGTGTTAGCTATTTCAAACGGCGGAGAATCAAAAGAATTGTCTGATATTCTCATTTATTGCAAAAGATATGGAATTCCTTTGATTTCAATGACAAAAAATCCTGACAGCACATTAGGCAAAGCCGGCGATATTCTATTGAGATTGCCAAATGACGGCGAAGCTTGTCCTTTAGGTCTTGCTCCCACATCATCAACAACGGCAACTTTAGTTTTGGGTGACGTTTTGGCAATTGCTTTGCTTGAACGCAAAGGCTTTTCGGTTAATGATTACAAACAACGTCATCCGGGCGGAAAATTAGGTGCTATCCTGCAAAAAGTTTCCGATTTAATGCACACCGGCGATGATATTCCTTTGATTGA
>JAFYRQ010000024.1 GCA_017546885.1 Alphaproteobacteria bacterium | reverse complement strand
GCATTCCGCCATGTTCCATCACCCAATCATTGATAACGGCATTTCCCGGTCCGGATATAAATGCAGTCATTTCGACGTTTTCGCCAAACCAAGAAATATCCGTTGTTCCTCCAATATCTATAACAGCCAACGGTTTTGAGCATTTTGAAGTCAGGGATTCATAATATATGGGAGAAAGAGGAGCTCCTTTCCCTCCGTTTAAAATATCCGCTCTGCGAAAACTGCTCACAACAGAAATTCCCATAAGTTCAGATAACATTTTTCCGTCACCGATTTGATGAGTATAATTTTCTTTGGGATTGTGACATATTGTATGTCCGGCAAAACCGATTATATCAACTTTTATTCCGTTATCTTGAATAAAGCTTTTTATTAAATCGGCACAAAACTCGGTAAACGCAATTTCGGTATTACGAATTTTATTTGCCATATCCGGAGATTCGATAGCACGGTGTCCGTCTATCTGACGAATCGAATCGAGTAAATTTTCCTCAAAAGGAACAATATAGGCCGGTCCGAAACTTTTTATATCAACACCGTCCGTTTCTATTTGCGCGAGCCCTACTCCCTCATACGAGGTCGAACTCATTATTCCCAAAGCACTTATCGTTTTTATATTATTCATTTATTCCCTCAAAATTTTGCCTGCCATTATATATTTTATGCGTTAATATTTTGTTATTTTAATATTTAGTTATCAAACTCTTGAACTCCGAAGATTATATGTTATTATGCGGTGTTATTTTTTAATTAAGGATAAGGAAAATGAGTAACTTTAAATCTGAATTTTTTAATATTATGGTCGAGCGCGGATTTTATAATCAATGTACAAACGAAAACGGATTCGACAGCTATTTGTATGAATGCGAACAAAAGGGAACTCCGGCCGTAGGTTATTTAGGTTCCGATCCTACCGGAGACAGTTTGCATGTCGGACATATTGTTCCGTTGATGATGATGCGTTGGTTTCAAAAATGCGGACACAAACCTTTGACTTTGGTTGGAGGTGCGACTGCGCGAATCGGAGATCCGTCCGGAAAAGATAAACTTCGTCCTTTTTTGACCGAAGAAACTTTGCAACACAATATCGAGGGACTGAAAAAATCATTTATGAAATTTTTGAAGTTCGGTGATGGCGCAAATGATGCAGTTATGGTTGATAACTGGGATTGGTTCAAAGATATTAATTACCTCGCTTTTTTGCGTGATGTGGGAACGTACTATTCGGTCAATCGTATGTTGACTATGGATAGTGTTAAATCTCGTTTGGAACGTGAACAACCTATGTCATTTTTAGAGTTTAACTATATGCTTTTGCAAGGTTATGATTTTTGCGAATTATATCAAAAGTATAATTGTCGAGCTCAAATTGCAGGTTCTGACCAATGGGGAAACATCACATCAGGTACAGAACTCGGACGTCGCCGTCACGATGTGGAATTGTTTGGTTTTACAAGCCCGATTATAACCGACTCAAACGGCAAAAAAATGGGTAAATCTGAAGGTAATGCCGTTTGGATTAATGAAGAAAAATTGCCGAGCTATGACTATTTTCAATATTTCCGCAATATCGGAGATGCTGAAGTCGGTAAATGTTTACGCATTTATACCGATTTGCCGATTGACGAAATTCGTCGTTTGGAAGCATTAAAAGACCAAGAAATTAACGAAGCTAAGAAAATTTTAGCTTATGAAGCTACAAAAATTTGCCGAGGCGAATCGGAAGCGGAAGCAGCTAAAGCAACAGCAATCAAAACTTTTGAACAAGGCGGTATCGGCGGTGAGTTGCCATTTATAGAAAAAACAAACGCAGAAGGATTAAGTATTCTTGATGCAGTTGTAGAAATCGGATGGTGTGCAAGTAAAGGTGAAGTTCGTCGCTTGATAAAACAAGGCGGTATCAAAGTAAACGACAAACCGATTAGCGATGAAAATTATTGTTTTTCTAACAATGACGTTGCTGATGGACAAATAAAAATTGCTCAAGGCAAGAAAAAGTTCGGTTTGATTAAAATTGTCGCTTGACTTTTTTGTCTAAAACATTCACAATAGAGCCATAGTTAACATAATTCATAAATTATTCAAAATACAATCACTATGGCGAGAATCGTTAAGACTCAAGAGATGAAGGTTAGAAAAGTTATGCTTTCTAACTGGTTGACAACCCTTTTCTTTGGCAAGAAGAACAAGACCAAAGTAGAGATTCCTACCGCAAGGTTCCGAGGAACAGTTCACCCTAAGAAGGGAGATATGTTCGCTTTAGAGCAGGTTTTCCACGATAACGGAACAGTTGAGGTACGAATGTTTATCAACGGTCAGGAGGTTATATCCAAGCCTTTGACCAGAAAAGGAACAACAGAGTAGTCATAGTCTATTCGGAAAAGGAGCACCTGAACAGGTCGCTCCTTTTTTTAAGTTATAAAGCACTAAAAAAGCTATTGACAAGGAAAGAAAAAAAGCTATATTACACGCAACGTAATATGTGTAAACCTATATGTAAAGGTATTTTAAAATGGCTAAAGCAATTAAAGTAAAAGTAAAATTAGAAAGCACTGCCGGTACAGGTACATTCTATCTCGCTGAGAAGAATCCCAGAACTCATCCGGAAAAGTTGACTTTGAAAAAATATGACAAGAAAACTAAAAAACACGAAGAATTCGTAGAAAAGAAAATGAAGTAATTTCTTGTAAAGAATATAAAATGCCGGTTATTTCCGGCATTTTTTTATTTTAAATTCATAATCAATATTGACTTTTTGACTAAAATGATGTATTTTGTCTATCAGTTAACAAATTAAAGATACATTATTTATAAACTTCAAAAAAATTTTCAGTATGGAACTAAGATTAAAGATTCGTGCTGCTTTTGTTGCAGTAGTGGTGATTGCTTTGGGGGTACTCTTTTTCTTAAAGCTTGATTTTGAAATTGCTTGTTGGGCGATGCTCGGCGCAATAGCTTTAGCTGCTTTGTATATGTGGCATCAGAAAAAGAGAGTGGAACAACGTCAAGAGTGGTTGAACAACCCTATTCCTCCTCACGTTAATGAGTTCGACAGTTTCTTCTGGGGATTGACCATCAATCAACAGAATTGGTATCTGTCCAACATTTACTCAAAAGAGGATGTAATCAGCTTGATAAACCAGTACGAAGAGAAGGTTAAGGAACTGTGGATAGACTCTACTGATGATTTGTATGACAGGATCAGTGATGCACAAAACATTGAGGGAAAGTTATTGACTCTCATGTATTTTGCGGACTTCTTCGGCGATGTAGAAGGAGATGCTGAGGACATAGACTAAACTGTGTCTGACCATAACAAAAAGGAAGAACAAATGTTCTTCCTTTTTTATTTTATTAAAATAACTTCTATCTTCTGCGTCTTCTGGTAACTACTTCATATTCATCATCGTAGTTGGCAACCATATCATTTTTCATACGCATCATTTCTTCTTCTGCCTCTCTGGCCTCTTGTTCAGCTTTTCTGAGTGCTTCCTCTTCTTTTCTTACTCTTTCTTCCTCTGCTCTTATTCTTCTTTCCTCTTCCTCCTGAGCTTGACGAATTGCCTCTTGTTTAGCTGCTTCTTTATCCGTCTCGACATACGAATCTTCGCCACCTTCGATATATGAACCATCACCATCGTCTCCAACCGGTTGGACAGGAATTTCTATACCTAAAATATCGCTTAATTGCTTATTGATATATTCTATACGATTAACGGCTCCCCTACCGGCAACATCTAAATCATCAAACATTGCGGAATAAAAATCTTCATTATATAATTGCTCATCCTCAAGTTCGCCTTCAGCCTTTTTCTTAGCTTGTTCTCCTAATGAAAAATTTATATATTCTGTTCTTGTAATTTCATCATTCCCGTCAGCATCGATGAGGGTAAATTTTTCTCCGGCATCTTTTATAGTCATATTTTTCATCATTTCTTCGGCACTCTGCTCCGGAACTGATGTTGTTTCAGTTGCAACTGTGGTTTCAGCAGAAACAGTCATTTCCTGTGCATAAGAATTTCCGGCAAAAATTACACTTAATGCCAAACCGGCCAACAGAATCTTTTTCATTTTAGTTCTCCTTTATAACAATATAGCATTATAATAACATCTAAAATTTATCTAACAATATTTTTTTGATAATTTTTCTTAAATTTGACTTTTTGCATTTTGTATATATAATTGACCTCGATAAAAACATAATGATTGAGAAATAAGTGAAAGAAATAATATCAATACAACAAGCTGCAAGTTTGATAAAAGAAGGTTCTTCAATTATGATTGGAGGTTTCTTACGCTGTGGCACACCATATAAAACAGTCAACGAAATTGTTAAAAACAAAACTTCAAATTTAACTCTCATAGCTAACGACACTTGCTATCCGGAATATGACCGCGGACAGTTAATCGTAAATAAATTGGTAAAGAAGGCTATTGTTGCTCATATCGGCACTAATCCGGAAACAGGAAGACAGATGAATTCCGGAGAATTAGAAGTAGAACTTGTTCCGATGGGAACTTTGGTAGAAAAAATTCGCTCTGCCGGAGCCGGTTTAGGAGGATTTTTAACACCTACCGGAGTTGGAACCGTTGTTGAAAAAGGCAAAGAAACAATGGTGGTTGACGGCAAAAAATATCTTTTTGAAAAACCTCTTAAAGCAGATGTAGCCGTTGTTTATGCTACCAAAGCCGATAAATTCGGCAATGCTTTTCTTGAAGGAACAACTCGCAATTTTAACACGGTTATGGCAACTGCCGCAGATACGGTTATTCTTGAACCGGAAGAAATTTCGGAAGAACCGCTTAATCCTGCCGAAATCACAATTCCGGGTATTTTTGTTGACTATATAGCATTCGAGGGCAAGTAAAATGGAATTATCAAAAGAACAATGTCGTGAAATAATCGCTCGCAGAATTGCTCAAGAATTAAAAGAAGGTGATGTTGTAACTTTGGGAATCGGACTTCCGACCGAAGTGGCGAACTATATACCTAGCGATATTCATGTTATGTTGCAATCAGAAAACGGAATGATAGGAATTGGGCAAAAAGATACCGAAGCACCTGAAATTGCTAAGGTTACCAACGCGGGAGGATTGCCCGTAACTACTCGCCCCGGAGCTGTATTTTTTGACAGTGCAATGTCGTTTACCATCATTAGAGGCGGACATGTAAATGTTACCGTTTTGGGGGCATTACAAGTTGACAGTCACGGAAATTTGGCAAACTGGATGATACCCGGAGCATTTGTTCCCGGAATGGGCGGAGCCATGGATTTAACCGTAGGAGCACAAAAGGTTATTATTGCTATGGAACACACTACCGGTAAAGGTGAACCGAGAATTGTGAAAAACTGTACAATTCCTTTAACCGCAGAAAATGAAGTTGATATGATTGTTACCGAAAGATGTGTTTTAGAAGTAACCAAAGAAGGATTGTTATTAAAAGAAATAAATCCGCTGTTTACTTTAGAAGATATTTTGAAAGACACTGAGGCGGAATTAATCATTCCCGATAATCTATAAAACAATACGTTCAAACCCCGTTTCTTTTCAGAAGCGGGGTTTGTTTTGAGTAATGATATAAAAATTATTCAGATTGTTCTTCATTATGAGCATTAGCATCTATCGCGTAGCCGGTTGCTCTGACTGTTCTGATGTAATCCGGACCATATTCATTTAACGATTTACGCAAACGACGAATATGAACATCAACGGTTCTGGATTCCACATAGATATTGTTGCCCCACACATTTTTCAATAAAAACTCTCTGGAAAAAACTTTTCCCGGAGTTTCCATCAGCATTTTAAGCAAACGAAATTCTGTCGGACCGAGATGAATATATTTATCGTTACGGAAAACTTTCTTCTCAACCAAATCCATTCTTATATCTTCGAAAGTATATTCTTTTTGAGAAATAAGTTCCGGAGAACGACGAAGATTGGTCTTTACGCGAGCCATCAACTCGGGAACGGAAAACGGCTTGGTTACATAGTCGTCAGCACCGGCATTAAGCCCTTTAACCTTATCTTCTTCTTCACCTTTTGCAGTTAGCATAATAATCGGAATATCTTTTATATCCGGCTTATTTCTAATCATTTTACAAATTTCAATACCTGACAATTCCGGCAACATCCAGTCCAGTAAAATTACGGACGGACAATTCTTTTCAACGGAAGCTATAGCTTTATTTCCTGTTGTTTCCCACACAACGTCATAACCTTCCTTTTCAAGATTATATTTTAGCAAAAGTCCTAATGCTTCTTCGTCTTCTATTACCATTACTGTAGTCATTTATTCCTCCTTATTTTTGAGAGATAATATATTTTTTGCATAGTCCGGTGTTTTGAATACAGAGCTTCCGGCAACCAAAACATCTGCTCCGGCATCTACACATAAACTTGCTGTTGTCGGATTGATTCCTCCGTCAACTTCCAACCAAATTTTTCTGTTTCCGATTATTTTACGAATCGATGATATTTTCTCTAATTGGTCTGACATAAAACTTTGTCCGCCAAAACCGGGATTAACCGTCATAACCAAAATCAAATCGACATAATCTATGATATTTTCCAAAACTTTATAATCTGTTTGCGGACGAAGTGATAATCCGGCTTTTTTCCCGAGATTTCGTATTGTAGTGAGTGTTTTAACCACATCCTCACATGCCTCATAATGCACGGTTATAATATCTGCTCCGGCATCTGCAAACCATGGTATCATCTTATCCGGATTATTTACCATTAAATGTGTATCAAAAACCAAACTTGTAGCGGAGCGCAACGATTTAATCACCTGCGGACCAAAAGTTAAATTCGGCACAAAATGACCGTCCATAACATCTAAATGTATCCAGTCCGCACCACTATCAGCTAACCTCTTAACTTCTTGGCGCAAATTGCCGAAATCTGCCGACAATATACTGGGAGATATTAAAACCATTATCTTACTCCAATGTCTAATGAACAGATTATATTTATAATATATTGATTTTTCTTTAACAGCAATTATCTAAAAGTGAGTATCAACATAAATTTACGGAGAGAAAAATGGGACAATCAGCTCAAAAAATTGTTAATCTTGACCACAAGAATTTGCTCGAATTGTTAAACGTTGCTTTTGCTGAAGAATGGTTGGCTTATTATCAATATTGGATTGGAGCTAAAATTATATGCGGTTTTATGGGGCCAAATGTGCAAGAAGAATTTGAAAAACATGCAAAAGAAGAGTTGGAACATGCAGAAAAGATAGCTACAAGAATTATTCAACTGGGAGGAGTTCCTTTACTTGCACCGGCAGAATGGGAAAAATATGCAAAATGTAAATATGAGACACCTGTTGACGACGATGTTATATCCTTGCTCAAACAAAATTTAGAATCGGAACGTTGCGCAATTTCGCGCTACCAACAAATCTGCGATATGTGTTTCGGTAAAGACCACGAAACTTATCGTATTTCAATCGAAATTTTACAGGAAGAGATTGATCACGAACAAGATTGGGAAAACTTTTTGGCAGATATTGAAAGATATAAAACCTATTTAAAAACTGTCAACAACTGCGAACAAACCATTTGACAAATTAAACAAAAAAGATTATGTTTATGACAAAATCACATACATTTTATTCTATTTTATTTTTCTCCCTAAGATATCGCAACTCCAAATAATTAGTTTTAGGGATGATAGGGCGTCTTATTTTTATAAGATGCCCTTTTTTTCATAAAAGGCTTCAACATTGACAAATGCAGTATTTTAAGGCACTATTGTTAATATCAATATCAAAAGAGGATTAGCCATGCAAGACGATGAAAACACAGAATTTCAAGAATCGGAAAATCAAGAATCGGAACAAATAAAAATCAAATGCCCTCCGGCTTTGACAAATGAAGAATTTAAAACCTTGCTGATTGAAGAAACAAAATCTCAGTTTCCAAATATAGTCAAAACCATTGCCAAAGACAGCGGATTTGACATCAAAAAAGATGCAGAAAAAATAGATAATATTATCTATGAAGAAGGATTGCGCGGTTTATTTGAGGATTTAGCTGAAGCAAGGCTCGATGGCGATGATGAAAAATTGTTGGATACAATTTTGTTCTGCGGCTTCTATAACGAAGAAGATACTCAAGCCATTGAAACATTGAAACAGTATAATCAGACCGATTCCCTGACAAATGTGGCTTTTCATCGTGTTTCTCAAGTAAAGGATATGCAAACAGCCGTTGACTTTTTAACAAATGTAAATGTTTGCGACACTTGTGCAACATCTCTACAGCTTGATAATGCGTTTGAAAAAATGGAAGATTTCACCTATTTCTTATCAGGAAATGTTCGCTCAAAAATTTTCTTGAATACGGCTAACAACTATCGCCGAGTATCACCAAAGGATACAGCCTATGCAGAAGGGCCAGAATTGAAATTTTTGGAACGTGCCTTATTTTATGCTGACGACTACAAAGTTATAAGTGCTTGCGACAAAAGATTATCTCCTCGTTCGGCAGAAAAGAAGAAAGTAACTGTTGCGTATAAAAATGCTTTGGGCAAAACCGATGACCCCAGAACTTTGTTCAAATTACACTCTGAACTGGGCAGCATTTATTCTGAACGATCACATGTCATCGGTTATACTTCTGAAAGCTCACAAAAATCTAAAGATTTAGAAAAAGCAATCCATCATCTTTCGATGGCGGCAGAATATTCTTATACCCCTGATGACAGACGATTGACTTTAGAGAGTTTGGCAACAGCACAATACTCCGCACATAAAATGGAAGACTGGGGTATGACAAAATATGCTATTGCCATGTCAGTTGAAGGATACGGCAGATATTCAATATTGCTCGGTGCTGCCGAAAAAATGGGAGCTCAAGGAAAATTTTTAATAGACGAGGCGCTTAAAGGAGTAAGAAAAGACGACCTTACGCCAAGGGAAAAAATAAGTATTCAAGAACGGGCATATAATCAAATGTTGCGTATTGTTGACGAACCTGAAAAGGCTAAAATAAATAAACGCCTTGCAGCTCTGTCAAAACAAAAATTTGATATAATTCGAACTGCTGCTGCAATAAATTTTGAAAAATAAGCAATAAAAAACCTCTCATAAAAACGAGAGGTTTTTTATTTGACTTTATATTAAAGTTCGCCGGATGCGTAGCGTTTTGCCATTTCAGACATCGGAATAACTTTAATTTTGCTTGCTTGTTCTGCTGCACCGAACGAAATATAGCGAGCTTCACAAACTTTTTGCATTTCTTCAATAGCCGGTTTGAGATATTTACGCGGATCAAATTCTTTCGGATTTTCAGCAAAGAGCTTACGAATTGCTCCGGTAATAGCCATACGGCAGTCTGTATCAACGTTAACTTTGCGAACGCCTGATTTAATACCGCGAACGATTTCTTCAACAGGAACACCGAAAGTTTGAGGAATTGCACCGCCATAAGCATTAATCAAATCTTGCAATTCTTGAGGAACAGAAGAAGAACCGTGCATAACCATGTGAGTATTAGGTAATTTTGCATGAATTTTTTCAATTACATCAATTGCCAAAATATCACCGGTAGGCTTACGTGTAAATTTATATGCACCATGTGATGTACCAACAGCAACAGCCAAAGCATCCAATTTTGTTTCTGCAACGAAACGAGCAGCTTCATCAGGGTCGGTAACAAGACGTTTCTTATCGATTACACCTTCTGCACCATGTCCGTCTTCTTTGTCGCCTTGACCGGTTTCCAAAGAACCGATAACACCTAATTCACCTTCAACGGAAGCACCTACGGCATGAGCACGAGCAACAACATCTTTAGTTACTTTTACGTTATATTCGAAAGATGAAGGAGTTTTTCCGTCTGCTTCCAAAGAACCATCCATCATAACAGAAGAATAGCCGTTAACGATTGCTGATTGACAAATATCTACAGAAGCACCATGGTCTTGGTGAATACAAATCGGCAATTCAGGGAACATTTCAATTCCGGCAGCAACCATGTGACGAATCATCGGGTCACCGGCAAATTTACGAGCACCGGTTGAAGTTTGCAAAATAACCGGAGCATTAACTTTGCGAGCAGCTTGCAAAACCGCAATAACTTGTTCCATATCATTGATGTTAAATGCCGGAACACCATAATTATTCTCGGCAGCATGGTCTAAAATTTGACGCATAGTAACTAAAGGCATATATTTTCTCCTTAAAATTTTTTAACTCTGCCGTGAGTATAGCCAGACCATCTTTTTTTGCAAGTTTTTTTATTTTTTACTGGATAATAAATAAAAGTGAGTGTATAATTTTGTCAAGAAAGGACAAAATGGAAAACGTCGGTAAATTAAATAAGAAATTCAAAAAGTGGTTTGTATGCGGACTTATAGTCGGCAGTTCTTTAGTATTGTCTTACAACAGCTTTTTCAGAAAAAAAGATAATGCGAAAAAAGACCTCATAACTGTTGTCGATAAATCGCCGACATACTCATTAGATGAAATACAGAAAAATAAAGAAGCTCTCATCAGTTACTCTATGACCGATGCCTTTCGTTATGGTGTTATCAACAGCATCAGCGACTATGTAAAAAAAGCACCTCACTTATCCGATACCGTAGATTTTTCAGGTGATTTAAGCCAGATGATTACTTATGGCTATTATCAGCGAATTGACGGTAAAAAACAGGTAGTAATCACTCATATAAATCCGGATACCTTATCAATTCCCAATCTTTCGCCCAAAGAAAAACGAATGATTGCCAGTTTTGCAAAATATCATAATGCCGAAACCAAAAGAGGAGCTATAAAAGCTCATGAGTTTTGGCACCAAAACACCAATCCTGATACCCAAAATAACGATATGTTTATATTGTCGGACATAACTAAACGAGGTGTTTTTGAATATAATTTAACAACCGAAGAATTTGCAAAAATTTGCGCTCATGATGAAATAGGTTCAAGAATAAACAGCTTGTTATTTTTAAGGGAGCAATATCAACAAGAAGGTAAAACAAATATCTTTTACGGTGATTTTGCTTTTTACGGTAAAGCTGTTCGACAAGGAAAAATAAATCCTCTGAGCGAAAACCCTAAAGATATTGAACAAGAACAATATTTTATTGTTAAATCAATGTTAGAAATATGGGAAAAGAAGCATAAACACAATTATCAGGATTATGCTATCAAAAAACTAACTTCTCATAAGCCTATGTCTAAAGGGCAAAAAAGCGAGTATGACAAAGCATTGGATAAAATTTATACATTTATTTGGGATGGTAAGTTAATTAATCTAAACTACATATCCGAAGGTATCATACCCGATGTAAAACTCACTGAAGCGGTAAAAGATGCCGCCGAAAGAAGACAACTACAAGAACAAAAAGCAGAGCCTCCGCTACAAGCGAAAGCCCTGCAAAACAACGGCCGATAATCGATACTAACAATATTTCTTTACTGTTTCGGCCACATTTTCTGCGGTTAAACCAAAGTATTTATAAAGTTCGCCGGCAGGAGCAGATGCACCAAATCCGTCAATACCTATTATTTCACCTTTTTCTCCTATATATTTATCCCAACCGAACGGAGAAGCTGCTTCAACCACAACTCTGGGGGCATTGCCCAAAACTTCATCCCTGTATGCTTTGTCTTGAGCATCAAAAAGCTCTGTACAAGGCATTGAAACAACAGCTACTTCTATTCCTTGCTCACGCAATTTTGTTTGAGCTTCAACAGCGATTGACACTTCAGAGCCGGTTGCAATAATCGTTGCCTGACGATCTTTACCTTCTGAAGTATCAGAAATGATATATCCGCCTTTTGCACTTAAATTTTCATCACTATTCTTTCTTAAAGTCGGAAGATTTTGACGAGAAAGAGCTAATAAACTCGGCTTATTTTCTGTTTCAACGGAGATCTGCCATGCCTCTGCTGTTTCCACAACATCACAAGGACGGAACATCAAAACATTAGGCATTGCACGATATGATGCCAAATGTTCAATAGGTTGATGTGTCGGACCGTCTTCGCCTACTCCGATTGAATCGTGAGTAAGAACATAAATTACACGCAATCCCATCAAAGCAGACAATCTGATAGACGGGCGCATATAGTCAGAAAATACAAAGAACGTTCCGCCATAAGGAATTACACCTCCGTGCAAGGTCATGCCGTTCATAATGGCTGCCATAGCATGCTCTCTAATTCCGTACATAACATTATTTCCGTTATAATCCTCTGCCGTAATTGTTTTCATACCTTTTACAAAAGTAAGGTTAGAAGCGGCTAAATCGGCAGAACCTCCGACAATTTGCGGAATTTCCGGAACAATTTTTTCAATACACATCTGTGATGCTTTACGAGTTGCAACCTTAGTTTGTTCATCAATCGCTTGTTGCTTTAATGAATTGAGGTTTGCATCCCAATTTTGCGGTAATTTATTGCTTATTACATCCGCAAATTCTTTATTTTGTTTGAGCAATTCGTTCCAACGTGTATATTCTTTCATATTGCGATCGGAAGAACTTCTCCATGCTTGCAATGCCTCGGCCGGAACTTCAAACGGCTCATAATTCCAATTAATTTCTTTCTTCATTGCCGATAATTCTTCTGCACCTAAAGGAGCGCCATGGCAAGAAGATGTTCCGCATTTAGTCGGAGCACCAAAGCCAATGGTCGTCTTACATGCAATAAGTGTCGGCTTTTTAGATTTTTGGGCTTTTTCTATCGCTTTTGCAATTTCTTTATGCTTGTGACCGTTTATTTCAATAACATTCCAACCGGCAGCTTCAAAACGTTTTACTTGGTCAACAGAGCTAGCCTTATCAACAGTTCCGTCGATTGTTATATTATTGTTATCCCAAAATACGATAAGCTTATTCAATTTCAAATGCCCGGCAATAGCAATTGCTTCTTCTGAAATTCCTTCCATTAAGCAACCATCTCCGGCAATAACATAAGTATAGTGATTACACAAATCATCACCATATTGAGCATTTATTTTACGTTCAGCCAAAGCCATACCGACCGCAGAAGTAATACCCTGCCCTAAAGGTCCGGTAGTCATATCAATACCGGATAGGTGATTATATTCCGGGTGTCCTGCTGTTTTAGCTTGGAACTGACGAAAGTTTTTGATGTCTTCAATCGAAATATCCGGATAGCCCATTAAATATAAAACAGAGTACATTAACATAGAGCCATGTCCTGCCGACAAAACAAAT
>JAFYRQ010000023.1 GCA_017546885.1 Alphaproteobacteria bacterium | reverse complement strand
GGTAATCAGCAGATTCAGGATCAAATTATGAAACCAGCGGGAAGCTATGTTTGCGGATCATATGTTGGTTGTTCGGGATATTGTGATCCTTCTAACAGCTATGCTAAAACTAAGGTTTGTATATCTCGTTCTGCAAATTATTCGTACACATATAAGGGTATAGCGGGTGTGCCGAGTGATGGTAATAGTGAGACTTATATGTCTGCTTTGAATTATCTCAGTAGCTATTCTACCTCTGCTATCAATAAAGATACAGGATTGAGTGCAATAAAACGTTCTTGTACGGTAAATCCGACATTAACATACTCTGCAAGCAAATTCCCTCTTGCATCTGAAGGAGATAAAGTTGCTACGATGACATTCAAAGGTGTAAATCTTAAGTTTTCATCAACAACAACATCAAACAGACCAATTGTTATAAATGATGGTGATTTGTATGTTTATGATTTAACACAGAAGAAGCCTTTAACTGTTAATGGTGGAAATGTTAGTGGTTATTATTTACAAAATGCTTCTGGTGCTGATGTGACTTTGAAAGCAAAAAGTGGAACTACACCTAAATACACGGTTTATTACTCAACATTTGATAGCACACTATCTGGTTCTACTGTTTTAGGTAAGTTTACATCAACAGGATATGACTTTGATTCTATATATTATATGAGATTTTCTACATCTGTTACCGGAAATTATTCTGTGGCAGACATTACGTTGCGTGAAGGAGGAACTTTAAAAGCTGCAACGACATCTTGGTCTCGAGGAATACTTGTTTATCCTTCTGCTGATGCAAAAACTAGTACATATAGTAGTTATGTCTCTATTGTAGGGCCAAGTTCTTCGACAGGAGCAAAAGTGTATTCTAACTTGCACGCAGGTACTAACTATTACGATAGTTATAAGATGACCAAGGGTATGTCTATAAGGTTGTCTAAAAATGTTTCTTTTGAAATTTTAGATGGTTATTTAGTCGGGGTATCTCCAAATAGTTATGTACAAGCAACTGACTTTGGTACAGGTACTTATAATGCTAAGATAAATTGGAGTACCAGTAATACCGCTTGGAAAAAGTGTTATGGTGATGCACAAATAAATGTGCCATATCATGCGGGTGATATTTCAGGATGTTGGAGATCTTGGAAGACAAATGGAATAAGTTCAGATTTCTATTATGCTGGTACAATCAATTCTAAATCTGAAAGAACGTATGTAAGTTATGGTGAAGCTCAAGAATCGAGAGATAATCGTGGTATATTAAGCGATTGTAGTTGGCCAGGCAGTAATGTGAATATGAATTATGGTCGCGTAGAATGGAAATCAGGTGATACATCTACAGTAAGGTATAATGTATTTTGTGAGTAGAAAGTAATCCTACACTTGGCGGTTTTACTGCCAAGTGTAGGGCATTGAAAAGTCTTTCGGACTATAAACGAAAAAGTTTAACCATAATTATTAAGTATTTATCATTGGAAAGTGAAGAGAGAAAATCTGTTTCAAATACTTTGACAAATTAAGGTTAATCATTAAACCGAATTTCTATAATTTCGTTTAATGTTGTTTTTTATCCTCTTTTCCTGATTCTGAGCCAAGGATTGAGAAAAGTCCGCATAATAAAGAAAACTAAAATATTAACTAAAAAAATTCAAAGTTTATGAAAAAGAACATGTATTGGTTCATGATGGTAGCAGCTATCGTTATGAGCGCTATGACTTTTGTGTCATGTGAGGATCCTTTCGAGCCTGAATTGCCTGAGGTAATCGAAAGTGAAGTATTGGAAAGTGGTGCTGATGAAACTATCGAAGAGGCTGTTGTTAGTGATGACAGCGGTGTTTCCGGTACCGAGCTCTCTTATAAGAGTTGGATTCGTGTGAAAGGTCAGACCAGAGCTGATTTTGACCATGAGGTGTCTGTTACCCTTAATAACACTTTTATTGACCCTACTCCTACAATCGTAGTAGAAGACCTTAATATTGGCGAATATACAACCAATATCAGTCATAGGGCAAAAGAAAGTCGTCAGGAAGGTTTTGTAACAATCACTGATTCTGTTTTGGTTTATACCGTGCAGTATGAGAAAGTTTCATTTGAGTACGAGCTTGAGTATGAAGTGGCTGTTTATGATGACGGTTTTACTCGTCAGGTTATGCCTTATCATGGTATCGACAAGGTAACAGAGAAGTCTTACAAGACCTATCTTATTGAGTCGGATGATGATGGTGAGCTTGCCTATGCTCGTAGGAAGGTTGAACACTCTATTTTGGTCGAGGTTAACGGTAAGTCTTATGAAGTAAAGGCAAATGTCTTCCTTCGTAAGCATATCGGTTACGCTAAAGACCCTTACGTAAAGTGGAGTGAGCTTGTAGATACAAAGCTTGATATGTTTAATGGTCAGGTCAGAAGTACTGTTACTGTTTTCCAGAAATGGAACAGAGGTGCAGAGGAAACTCTGGACTATACAGTATTCTTGTCTGCCGGTATTGACAATGTATCTTATGGCGACATAACTGCGCATGGTTATAACAACGACTTAAAAGTTGTCTCAACCAGTTTGACTAATGGTGAAAACAACTTTGAGCCATCTAACAAGACATCATTCATAGTTTATGAGAATGTTCGTAAGGTTTGGAACATTAATTATAACTATGGTAGTGTTAGTATCGAGCTTGGATATACTGATGCTTGGTTTGATGATGGTGTTACTCAGTGTAAGTTTGCTAACTATGAGCTTACTGAGATAACAAATCTCGAGCCTAGGATTGTTCCAGGTGATGCCGGAGTTGATGAGGTAGGTAACTACCAAGTTTATTGGGTACACCAGCCTGTTCAGGCTAAGTTCGGTGGAATAACTGCGGAAGGTACAGTTACGTTTATGCTGATTGCTTACGAATAGCACTCTTAACTCTTTAATTAAAACACCGCTGTCTTTTATGACTGCGGTGTTTTTTTTGTGTAATCTTGATGAAAATTTTCATTTGCTCAATAAGATATTTTGTGATATAAAGTGAATAGTTTTTTGAATTATTTATCTAGTATTAACCACATAAAATTTTGAGCGTATGGAAAAGTATACTCTTTTAGGAAGATGTGTTTGGGGTACAATCTTGATTATTGCTCTTATAGTTGCAATACCGTTTGTAATTCTTGATTTTATCCTGAAACCTTTTGGCAGATGCTTTGCTTAAGCCTCTGAAAACATCAAAACAAAAACACCGTAGCTTTGAGGGCCACGGTGTTTTATCTTTTTATGCGATTAGCATTTATATTTATCTCTAGCTACATATTTTGTATGCAACAAGTGATGTGCGTTTTCTCCGCCCGGTTCTCCGAGATATTCTTTATAAAGAGTTTTAACGGATTCGTTGTGGTGAGATAAACGAGTTTTTGCGTTCAAATCTTCGTTTAGAAGACCGGCAGCACGTTGTTTGCGGATTTTGTCGGTAATACCCCACGGCTTAGCATATCCCGAGCCAATAACGCGAGGTTGACCGCCACCGGCAACACAACCGCCGCGACATGCCATAACTTCAATAAAGTGATATGGCAACTCTTCGCCTTTCTCTTTAGCTTCACGAATACGGCACAAGATTTCTTCAACGTTACCGATACCATGTGCAACAGCGATTTTGACATCGTTGCCGTTAATGGTTACGGTTGTTTCTTTAATGCCTTCCAGTCCGTCGATTTCTTTGAAATCAAGGTTGCCGAGTTCTTGTCCGGTAATGTAGTAATATGCGGTACGCAAGGCCGCTGTCATAACACCGCCGGTGGTTCCGAAGATTGTTCCGGCTCCGGTATATTCTCCGAGAGGATTATCGGCTTCTTCTTCCTTAATGTTACGGAAGTCGATACCGGCTTGTTTTATCATTTTTGCCAATTCACGAGTGGTGATAGAAACATCAATATCTTGGAAACCTGATGATTTCATATCTTCACTGCGAACAATTTCCCACTTTTTAGCGGTACATGGCATTACGGATATAACTTTGATTTTTGCCGGGTCGATACCCATTTTGTCGGCATAATATGTTTTTGCCAAAGCTCCGACCATTGCTTGCGGAGATTTACAGGTTGAGAAGTTCGGAATCATATCGGAATAATATTTTTCCAACAAGTCAACCCATGCCGGACAGCAAGATGTGAACATCGGCAAGCTTTCCGGAGCTTGTGTAAAGCGACGAACAAATTCGGTTGCTTCTTCAATGATGGTTAAATCTGCACCGAAGTTTGTATCAAAAACTTTATCAAAGCCCATGCGACGAAGTGTTGCATAAGTTTTTCCGGTCAAGTTTTCGCCAAATTCGAAACCGAATTCTTCTCCGATAGCAACACGAACAGCCGGCGCAATTTGAACAATGGTATAAATATCCGGATTGCGCAACATTGCCCAAACTTTTTCGGTATCATCGTATTCTACAATAGCTCCGGTCGGGCAGTGAGCAGAACATTGTCCGCATTTAATACAAGGACTGTCCTCAAGTTTTATGCCGTTTGCCGGAGTGATACGAGTTGCAAGACCTCGATTGAGGTAGCTCAATGCCCACACATTTTGTTGGTTTTGGCATACTTCAACGCAACGTCCGCACAAAATACATTTTGAGTTATCAAAAACAATGGATTTGGTTGAATCGTCAATTTCGTATTTTTTAGTAAGATTGGGTAACGGTGCGTCAATAATGTTAAATGTATTTGCCATTTCTTGTAATTCGCATTGTCCTGAACGAGCGCATGATAAACAAGAATTAGGGTGGTTACTTAACAACAATTTTAGCACCATACGGCGAACTTCATAAAGTTCGGCATCTGATGATATAACTTCCATACCTTCGGCAACAGGAGTGCAACAAGAACGCATAATACGACCGTTTACACGAACGATACACATACCGCAACCGGCTGACGGGTCAACATCAGGGTGGTTACACAGTGTCGGAATTTCAATTTGTAATTTGCGAGCAGCTTCTAAAATAGAGGTGCCGGCATCTACTTCAACTTCACGATTATCAATAGTTAGTTTTACCATATTAAAAGCTCCTCTTATTTTTCGTTTTTAGCTACTTTAGATTCATATTCTTCTAAGAAGAAACGTAATGTTGACAATACGGGGTTAGGAGCTGTTTGTCCTAATCCGCAGAGCGATGCTTTTTGCATTGCATTGGCAATTTGTCGTAATTGATCTATATCGGCTTTTGTTCCGCGTCCTTTAATGATTTTCTCAAGCAAAAGAAGCATTTGTTTTCCGCCGATACGACAAGGAGCACATTTTCCGCAAGATTCATCAACCGTAAAGTCAAGATAAAATTTTGCGATGTCAACCATATCAGATGTTTCATCCATTACAATCATACCGCCTGAGCCCATAATAGAGCCTACTTTCTTGAGTTCTTCATAACAAAGCGGTAAGTTCAGATATTCTGTCGGAATAACACCGCCGGAAGGACCTCCGGTTTGAACGGCTTTGAGCTCTTTTCCGTTAGGAACACCGCCACCTATTTCGTTTACAATCTCATTAATTGTTGTTCCCATCGGAACTTCAATTAAGCCGGAGTGTTCAACTTGTCCGGTTAAAGCAAATACTTTTGTTCCTTTTGATGTTGCGGTACCGAAAGATGCAAACCAATCTGCTCCTTTTAAGATAATCGGAGCAACGTTAGCCAAAGTTTCTACGTTGTTAATACAACTCGGTTTATTCCATAATCCTCTGTCTGTCGGATATGGCGGACGAGGACGCGGAGTACCTCTCTTGCCTTCAATAGAGTTAATGAGGGCTGTTTCTTCACCGCAAACAAATGCACCTGCGCCGAGGCGAATATCAATGTTAAAACTGAAATCAGTGCCCATAATATTATTGCCGAGCAAACGAGTTTTCTTACAAGCTTTAATAGCTTTTTCAACGCGTTCAACCGCCAAAGGGTATTCTGCACGAATATAGAACCAACCTTCTGTAGCGCCGATTGCATAAGCGGCAATCATCATGCCTTCAATAACACCGTGAGGGTTTGCTTCCAAGATACTGCGGTCCATATATGCACCGGGGTCGCCTTCGTCACCATTACAGATAATAAATTTATCACCGTCGGTTTTAACTCTTGAGGCAAAATCCCATTTCATACCGGTAGAGAAGCCGGCACCGCCACGACCTCGTAAACCCGATTTTTTGATTTCTTCAACAACTTGCTCAGGTGTCATGGTTTTTAAAACTTTTTCAAGCGCTAAATAACCGCCGCCGGCAATATATTCTTGAATATCTTCAGGATCCATGTGACCGGCTTGTTTTAATACAACTTTTTCTTGTTTCTTGAAGAAAGGCAAATCTAAAGACAGAACATATTCTTGCAAGAAATCAGGAAGAACAAACTCTTGCCCTTCTTCTAATTTGAGAGCAGGGACAACGTGTTCTGTAATGATAATACGAGAAATCAACGGTTCTACACGTTTATACAAAACGTCTTTTTGACCTTTTATTTCTACTCGAATTAACGGACCTTGTGCACATAATCCCATACATCCGGTAGCAACAATGCGGACTTTTCCTTGCAGTCCGTGTTCTTCAATAGATTTTTTCATTAAATCAAGAATGCTGTCACTGCCGGAAGATTTACAACCGGTAGAGTGACAACAATAGATATTACACTCATATCGGTCTAAATCTTGTTTTTTATTTTTGGCAATCTCGTGAATGTCAAATCTTTTTTCAATTTCGCTCATATCGGCCATGTTTTCTACTCCTTGCTTTCGTCTTCAAATTTTTTACGCCATTCGGCAAGAATATTGGCAACATCGCCGGCGCCTACTCGACCGTATGTTTTGCCGTTAACAACGCAAACCGGAGCTAATCCGCAACAACCTACGCAACGAACACATTGTAAGTGAAACATTTTATCGGGAGTGCTTTCGCCTTCATTAATTCCGAGTTGTTTTTTAAATTCTTCCAAAGTTTTATCATTGCCTTTAAGATAGCAGGCTGTACCTGTACAAACAGATATAACCGCTTTTCCGGGGGCATCTAATTTGAAAAAGTTATAGAAAGTCAGAACTTCATAAATTCTTGCTAAAGGGATATTCATAGCTTGAGCTAATTCCATGGCATCTTCCCATGGAACATATCCTTTAACATCTTGAAGCTCATGCAAAGCCATAATCAAAGAGCCACGCTTTTTACGCCATTTGTTGGCGATTTGCGCTGCGACTGAAGCATCACCCATACTGTTTCCTCCCTAGTGATTAAATAAAACCATGCCTATACGATATTAAGAAAACAGCCGTTTTACAAGTGAAAAGTTATTTTTTTAAGAACTATAAATGTCCTTTTTTGAATAACTGTTGATACTTGTAAATACTGCCACCCTCAACATTCCAACTAAAATCTTTGTGCATGGCATTAAAAGTCATTTGTTTTAGTTTATCATTGTGGCGATAAAATGTTATAAGAGCTTTTTCTAAAGTCTCCGTATAGGCATTAATATTGTTTTTAAGACGTTGTGCCGTAAGGTTGTTTCCGTAAACTCTGCGTTTGCTTGGAGCAAAAAATACTTCGGTTCTGAAACCGTCAACTCCGTCTTCAATTGTATCGACAAGTCCGCCTGTTGACATCGCAACCGGTAAGGCTCCTTTGGCCATAGCTTCCATCTGTGTTAAACCGCAAGGTTCAAAACGGCAAGGCATCATATAGAAATCAGATGCAAGTTGGATAGCATATGCAAAATCATCTTGATAACCTCTGAATACGAAAATACGTTCACCATATTTCGGATTTTTTTCGCAAATCTTATCTTTGAGGTTGGTAAGGTGCTCGAAATATTTTGCGTCTCCCGCACCACCCAGTATAAATACCGGGGGTTCGATATTTTTTAAACCTGAAAATTTATCGGCTAAATTGATAATTGATTGAGCGGCGATATCATATCCTTTTTGTTCGACTAATCGGCTTGTTGCGCAAATAATAGGCGTTTGCTCAACATTTTTAATTGATTTTGCAATGTCATCAAATTTATATATATCACCCAGAGGGATGACTTTTTGCTTAAATTCATCATCTGTTGCTATTTTTGATATGAGTTTTACAAATTCTTTTTTGTTTTCAAGTTTTGCTTCTAAAGAATTTTCATCATAAATTTTGAAT
>JAFYRQ010000022.1 GCA_017546885.1 Alphaproteobacteria bacterium | reverse complement strand
GTTCACCGGTTGGACTAGTTTTTTATTAAAAACTTTATGGCGAGGAATAATAATTCTTCGCCATTTTTTATTTGACAAATTTTGTCTACAATGTTAAATTGTTTCCATAGACTAAATTTTTATAGATATGATGTATAGAACAATTTGTTGCTTTCGTGATGTCGCAGACATTATGAGTATTGAAGACAGACAACGTTTTCTCGTGAACTTGAAGGATTATCTCGTCAGAAACTTAAATGCACTCAATGAGGGTGAAGCAGAGGTTTGTGCAGGTGATCAAGATTTTGATTTCAAGTTGTTTCTGCAGATGGTTCCGCTCAATCACAATGTGCCGCGCCTTCGCAGACTGTTAGACGATGTTAAAACGGATGTTATTTACGACCGACATCTTGAGTTCTACAAGGCTGGTATTTTAAATCGATTTAAGTATCGTGCAATCATTCGTCGTATTGAGTACAAGAAAAACAGAATGAGGAGAGAATTGACTCTTTGCGATGTTTTTGAACTTGCGGCGGCTCATTACTATCAGCAGAGCTGGGGCGATGGTCGAGTTCTCAAGAGAGATTTGGAAATACTTACCATTAAGTAAGTTTTGAATCCGTCAAAAATAAAGGAGAAAGCCATAGAGCTTTCTCCTTTGTTTTTTAGCTGATATTAACAATTCCTCGAGAAAAGGCATAAATAGCCCATAATGCAATTACAATCAACAGGCAAGCGAGAGCCGCTTCTCCGACGGTAAATGCTTTTTCTTTAGGAGAAGATTGTTTGCGAGCCCATACGAAAACCGGTATTCCGGCAGCCATAAATATTACGGCCATCAACAGATAGTTCAATCCTGCCGCATAAATAAGCCACAAAGCATAAATTGAACCGATAATTCCTGATATTAGAGCAACCGAGCGTTTGATATAAATGCCGACCGGATATTCTCCGTCTTCGCATATTTTCCACAAATAAGCACAGCTTGAAAAATATGCCGGTAAAACCATTACTCCGGTAATACTTAACATTGTATTCCAAGCGTTATTGGAGAAATATACCAACAGAATAAACAACTGCATCATAATACTTGTAATCCATAATGATGTAGATGGAGCACCATATTTGTTTTCGGTTGCAAATTGTTTTGGAAAGGTTCCGTTAGATGCGGCAGCTTGCGGAATTTGAGCCGTAATCATAGTCCAAGCCAACCAGCTGGTTAATACTGAAATCAGCAATCCGATATTCATTAACCATGCTCCCCATTTGCCGACAACTTTTTCTAATATTCCGGCAGTTGACGGATTTGCAACATCGGCCAACTCGGCTTGTGACATAAAGCCGTAAGGTAAAACCGAAAGTAAAATATAAATTCCCAAACAACCTAAAAATCCTAATAATGTTGCTCTTCCTACCGTTTTTGGACTTTTTGCGTGCTGTGATAAAACAACGGCTCCTTCAATACCGATAAATGCCCACAAAGTCACAAGCATCGTACTTTTAATTTGTGTACTTAAACCTCCTAAATGTTTGCTGTTTTCTCCCCAGAAATCAAACTCGAATTTATCAAGATGAAAAACAAACATCGAGATTATAATAAACAAAATCAACGGAACGATTTTAGCGATTGTTCCGATGGTATTAATCAGAGTTGCTTGTTTTAAGCCACGCAAAACCAAAAAATTAAATCCCCAAATCAGGATTGAACCGCCGATAATCGATGCAAGGTTGTTTCCCCCGGCAAAATAAGGTGGGAAAAAATAATTTAGAGCATCCATCGTAATAACCGCATATCCGACATTACCGCATATTTGACATAGCCAATATGACCAACCGATAGTAAAACCTACATAAGGGCCGAAACCTTCTCTGCTGTACATATAAATTCCGGCGGTTAAATCCGGTTTTGCCGCAGATAAAATGCGAAATGTATTAGCGATAAAATATACTCCGAAACCGGTAATTGCCCAAGATAATATTACGGCACCGACCGATGCTCCTGCTGCCATGTTTTGCGGTAAAGAGTATATTCCTCCGCCAATCATTGAACTCACCACAATAGCGGCGAGGGCCAAAACACCTAATCCGCTACTGTCTGCAGTTTTGTTATTTAAATTTTCTTTATTGTTATCAGTCATCTTATAATCCTCATAAAATGATGTTGCTAACGAAAGGAGGCGAAGCAACCCTTACAGATTGTTCCGCCTCTCGTTCGGCATTGGTTTCTCAAAATTTTTGAAAATATCAAAAATTGCTATCGAAACCAAATTATGCTACCGTTACAGGGGCTGCATGCTCAAAGTTTAGGAAACCTAAACAGGTTAAGCAATAACCGAATTGTTGGGTTATGTTTACATAATTGTGGAAGAGTTGAAATTCGGAGTGTTTTGTAACACCTCGGATTTCCAGCTCATGATTTAATGATTTATTGAGCCACATTTCGCAATGTGTACGAGCAATATCGTCATCGATAAAAGTATCAAAATATTCTACATATTCTGCTGCCCATCCTCCGATAAGCTCACCTTTTTCATCTCTTCCCCAACAAATTCCTACACCGGTAGCAATAGCTTTATGTTCGTCACGGCTTGCACCGTTTCCTGCCATAATAACTTCTAAAACCGCACCATGTTTGAAATGGTTGACAACTTTATCAACCGGTACAATGTTGCCATATAATTCTTTTGGCAAAACCGAGGTGTACGGAACAATATTAAAGTTTTCGATTTTAGCTTGTAAAAGAGCTGAGTCATAACAGAAGGTTTCAAACGGTTGCGGAGGGATGCCAACATCAGACTGTCCTGCGCCACCGGTTTGAAAAGCTAAAGTAGGATAACGAACACCTTCGGTCATATTTTTTCTCCTTATTAAAAATTTTTGAACACAGACAAAACTTAATTACGGAGAATAATTTTTCAACCTAACCTATACTAATTGCATAGTCATACCTTTTTATTTGGCGGATAGTGAATATATAAGTTTTGTTTGAAATAACTTTAGGGGAATTGAAATGAAGAAAACTTTAGGATTTTTACTATTGTCCGGTTTTGTACTGTTATCGTCTTCAGTATATGCCGGAGCAAATAAAGGTGCTGTCAAACGAGGTGAAGCAGCACAAGAAAGGCATAATTGGATTTTTAGTGATTTTGGTGATGAATATGCCGAATTTAAAAATAAATTGAATAAAGATTACGGATTAAATTATGCGGTAGATGTTTCTTTTATGCCACAAAGAGGAGCTCCTAACGGAGATAAAACCGCATGGCAAACCATGATTTATCCTAGTTTCAGTTGGACTACGTTTAATAATGAATACGGAACCGGAACATTGAATTTTGCGTATAATATTGTTCGTTACGGAGGTTCTTCCGCTTCTCGAATCGGTAATAATATCGGTGTAGTCAGCGGAATTAATGATTATACAACAAAATCAAATTCTTTTGATGAACTTTATTATACTTATCAATTTGGAGGTAAAGCTGATTGGCTTACACTTGCTCTTGGTCAATTTCCTATTTATAATTTTGACGGAACAGATTATGACTCAAATCAACAGGTTAATTTTATAAATTTTGCCTTATCACAAAATGCCAGCTCAACTTATCCGACTGCAGGTGTGGGAACTTATGTTCAAATTACACCTAATGATGAGTGGAGTTTTGTATTAGGCGGACAAGATGCAAGTAATGTTGAAGCCATAAGTGTTCGAGTTAATGATTTGAAAGATAAACATTTTACAAGTTTTGCTTATGCTTCATATACACCGACGATAAAAAAATTAGGACAAAGCGAAATTTCGGTTTTGTTATACAATCAACCCGGAGTTAAAGAGCAACCGGAAACAACAAACGGTTGGTCGTTGAATATAAGTCAAAATATCGGTGAAAAATTTGCAATTTTCGGTCGAGTTAACGGAGTTTCAGGAAATACTGCGGAAATAAATCAGTCATGGGTGTTAGGCGGAGTTTATAACAATCCGTTAAACAGAAATCCGCTTGATCAAATAGGGTTAGCTTTTGCATATAACAAAGTTGATGAAAAAGCTGTCGGAAGCAATTTATCAAGTTCATCCGAAAAAGTTATCGAGGCCTATTGGGCATGGGGAATTTCAAAATGGGCAACCATAACTCCGGATATTCAGTTTTATATTGATCCTGCACAAAATTCAAAATCAGATTACGGAACGGTATTGTCGCTCCGTGCAACATTATTTTTCTAGTATAAGTGATAACGTTGTCGCACTAGACTCTGTTTCTGGTGCGACGACGATTATCTACGGAAGCTAACATAGGGGGATGTTTTTCAATATTATGAGACTTTCTGTTTTTATCGGTAAAATCATCGATGAAAGTTTCTCGCATTTGAGCATTTTCTTCTGCTTTTGCTAACAACATAGGGCTGATTTCATGCGGTTTAACTTCTTGAATGGGAGCAGGAATATCCATGCCTGCCGATAAAAAGTTTTTGATTTGACGGGCTTGTTCAATCGGTAAAATAGTGTCTATGTTTTCCCAGTCACCATTAATCAAATTTTCTCTTTCCAAATTTTGCATAATAGCTTTTTTGGTTAATTTTTTCATATGAATAACGATTGCCGTCGAGTTTTTGAGTTCACGAATACCATCGATGTTAAAATTTAAGCAATAATGTTTTCCGTTGGTTTTTCCCAAATATTGACGGGCATGTCGGTCACCGTTACTGTTTCTGACCGTAAGTATAATATCTCCAGGCTCAAGATTGTTATAATTTATGCGACCTGATTCCATGCAGTCTTTATATCCTTTTTGTCGTAAATATTCGGCAAAAGCATTGCAGCCGTTAGCATAACGACATTCTGAACTGTTAGGATCGGGTAAGACGTGAGACAAATCTCCGCCATAAGAATTTGCATCCATCAATGCTCTGTTTAAGGCGGTAATGCAATACGGGGTAGTTCCCGGAAGACCTCGTACCGGAGAAACCACATCAAAAAAGTTTTCTTTTACATATTTTGTTTTGTTTCCGCAACTTTGGAGAGCTTCCAAATGATGTTTGGCAGACTCTAAAAACTTTGATATGAACCAGTCAGCTCTTCTTTCAACTTCGGCATTTATGTTAAAGACAACCTTTCTTTCATAGGCTAACAAATCGTCAGAAGGTTGGTCATGCATTATGTTATGAGCTAACATTTCGGTATTATCGGGAATGTAATCAGATTGAAAAGCATTAGGAGTTTGTGCCTGAACGTTAGAAATATTAAGCGCCACAGATGCAACGGTAGGTAGCAAAATCTTGCTTCCGGCTTTGATTATTCCATAGCGTTTAACGTAATATTTTAATTTATTGAGACGCACGAGGGCGGCTGTTTTCTGATTTTTTTTGTTCATCATTCCCCCTAATTCTTACTTACGGGCGAATTATATACCAAAATGATTGTTATGTCATTAAAAAATTTTGATAAAAAATGCTTTTTTTCTTTACAAATTTTAGTGTTTGGAAGTAAATTGCATTAACAACGGTTTTTATTTTTTTGAAGATAAAAGATGAATAATATTTTTACAAAAACTATACTGATTACTCTTGCCACAGTTTTGATGTGTGCGTGCGCAAACAAAGAAGTTCGTCCCGCGATTGTTCCGGGAGTTGAAATTAAACGAGAAGAACCTAAAAAAGTCGAACCGATTAAGACTAAAACTCATAAACTGGGAGTTATCGGAGCGATTGAACCGATATATTTCTTACCCATGAAAACCCCGTTTAATGCTCGTATTGATACCGGAGCGGAAACATCAGCCGTTGATGTTGAAAATTTAGAATATTTTGAAAGAGACGGGGAAAAGTGGGTTTCTTTTGATTTGATAAACAGATTAAATAATGAAACACATCATTTTGAAAAGAAAATATATCGCAATCAAAAAGTAAAACGTTCAGAAGGCAGGGAAGAAAGGTTAGTGGTTTTGATGCAGGTAAAGTTCGGTGGAGAAATTATTAATGCTCAATTCAGCCTTTCGGACAGAGATAAATTCAAATATCAAGGTTTGGTCGGACGCAACATAATTACCGGTCGAGCGATTGTAGATACAGCAATAAGTAATACACTAAAATAGTCAGGAAAACTAATGTTACAAAAACTTAAATCAGTTAGAATGTTATTGGGCATCGGGCTTTTTGCTTCGGTGCTTTTTGCCGCTTACAGTATTTATTATAAAATCGAATATTGGGGGTTTAGTTGGACTCCGAAACAAAAAACAGCGGTATGGACAATAGAAGCTCATGTTGCCTTTAAGCCTACCGGAACACCCATAAAAGTATCAATAGCCAGACCATCGGCTTCTAAAGGTTTTAAGGTTTTGGATGAAGATGTCGTTGCTCCTAAATATGATATAGATATGCAAGAAGAAAAAGTTATTTTGACTTCTAAACCTCGCAGTAAAATGCAAGATGTGTATTATCGTGTTTTGTTATACGATAATGTAGAGAGCAGAGGAAAAACACCTGCGCCTAAACCGGAAAAAATTGTTAAACCGATATTAGATGAGCAGTCTTTGAGTGTAGCGCACCAAATTTTGGAAACCGCTAAAGGTATAGACGGGGACGAGGTTTGTCAGGTTATAAAATTGTTAAATCAAACTCCTCCCGATGAAACCGTGCGTTCTTTTATGCCTGAACGTCGCAGTGATAAAGAGACTGCTCAGGCGATTGTTGATTTGTTGGCCTTAAAGAATATTTCTGCTCGCATGGTTCGAGGTATAAAACTTCAAGAAGATAAAAAGACATTTATGCCTGATGTGATGATAGAGGCATATATGGACAATATGTGGAAAATATATAATCTTCATACCGGTAAAAAAGGTTTGCCCGGTGATTTTATCATTTTTCAAAGGGGCAATCGTCCGTTGGTTGATGTGGTCGGAGGAGAAGATTCTGTTATAAAATATTCGGTAATGAAGTCCTTAAGTACCTCATATAAAATGGCCGGCCACCGTGCAAAATTGGCAAATCAGGAAGGTCGTTTCGGCTATTCTATTTATAATTTACCTCTTAATCAGCAAAATGCTTTGAAGTGGTTGATGATATTTCCGTTAGCTATTTTGGTAGTGGTTTTGATGCGTAATGTCATCGGTATTTCTACAATGGGTACATTTACTCCGATGTTGATTGCGATGTCTTTGGTAGAAACAGGTTTTGTTTATGGTTTAGCTTGTTTTGCCATTATTATCGGTATCGGAATTTTAATAAGAGCTCTTTTGTCACGATTGAATTTATTGTTAGTGCCGAGAATTTCAGCGGTGGTAATTTTTGTTATTATCATAATGCAAATTTTGGCGATTATCGGTTATAATTGGCAATTACCGATAGCTTCTTCTGCTTTGTTCTTCCCGATTATTATTACCGCATGGATAATTGAGCGAGCTTCAATAACTTGGGAAGAAGACGGAGCAAGAAATGCGTTGAGAGAAATTGTAAACAGCGTGTTGGCTGCGATTGTAACTTATTTCGTTATTGTAAATGATACAATCCGTCATATCATGTTTGCATTTAACGAACTGAATTTAGTGATTTTATTTATTGTAATGTTGCTTGGTACATATACCGGATATCGTATAACCGAATTAACTCGTTTTGCACCTTTAGCTAAAAAGGAAAAATAATGTTCGGATGGTTTAAAAATTTTGCTACTCCTTCACAACTTAAGGCTGCCGGTGTTTTAGGTATGAATGCTCGCAATTATGATATTATTGCAAAGAGCAACAAACGTCGGTTATATCCTTTGGTTGATGATAAGGTTCAAACCAAAAAGTTAGCTAATGAAGTTGGGATTAATACTCCTCGTCTTATCGGAATAGTGGAGGTTCAAAACGAAGTTGATAAATTTTTGGATTTGGTAAAAGACTATAAAGAATTTGTAATTAAACCGGCTCACGGCTCCGGTGGAAAAGGTGTTTTGGTTATCAAGCAATATGATGCCAAAAATTTTGTTACCGCTTCTGAAAAAGTTTTAACTTATAACGAGGTGTATCAGCATATTTCCAATATTTTGAGCGGACTTTACAGTTTAGGCGGAAAATATGACATTGCTTTGATTGAAGAAATGGTGCACTTTTCCAATCAGTTTCAAGATTTCAGTTATCAAGGTATTCCTGATGTGCGAGTTATTGTATATCAAGGTTTTCCGGCTTTGGCAATGATGCGCTTGGCTACAAAAGAATCGGGCGGTCGAGCAAATTTGCACCAAGGTGCGGTGGGAGTAGGGATTGATGTGCGAACCGGACAAGCAATTTCAGCTGTTTCACACAATTTGCCGATAGCAATTCATCCTGACACAAAAGCGGATTTGATGGAGTTAAAAGTTCCGTTTTGGCGAGAGCATTTAGAGATTGCGGTTAAAGGTTATGAAATGACCGGATTGGGATATTTAGGTGCAGACATCGTTTTGGATAAATTTAGAGGTCCGATGATGTTGGAGCTGAATGCCCGCCCCGGTCTGGCAATTCAAATTGCTAATAATCGCGGTTTGCGAAATATTTTAGAAGACATAAAAAATAATTATCCCAAAGGCTTAAATCCGCAACAACGTTTGGATTATGTGTTAGGTGTTGCGAAAGACTAAAACATTACCTATATATAAAGCAGTTAATTTTTAAGGAGATGAAATATGGCCGAATTACTGGATGATAAAAAAACAGCTAAATTAGAAAAACCGGATACAAAAGAGTTAGGCGGAGCAGATACCAAAAAACTCACACAAAGCGAAACCAGAGCCAAAAAAGAAAAGGCAAAATATAATGTTAAAGATGCCGAAAATTCTTTGTTGTTAAAGGTTAAAGACGGAGATGTTGTGATTGAAATGTATCCTGACGATGCTCCGAACCATGTTGCACGCATTAAAGAATTAGTCAGAGAAGGTTTTTATAACGGCTTAAAATTTCATCGTGTTATTGAAGGTTTTATGGCGCAAACAGGTTGCCCTTTAGGAACAGGAACTGGCGGAAGCGGTAAAAAATTGAAAGCCGAATTTAATAAACGTCCGCATTTGCGTGGTACTGTTTCTATGGCAAGAGCTATGGATCCGAACAGTGGTGACAGTCAATTTTTTATCTGTTTTGCCGATGCTCCGTGGTTGAACGGGCAATATACCGTGTGGGGTGAAGTAACTTCAGGTATGGAATATGTTGATATGATAAAACGAGGCGGTGGTGCAAACGGTATGGTGCATAATCCCGATGAAATTATATCAATAGATGTAATTGCCGATTTATAGCGTTTATAACTTTCATCAAACCGCTCTGAAAACAGGGCGGTTTTTTGTTGCAATACAAATATAAAAGTTATAAACTCAAGATATATTTATAATCAATAAAGGAATTGTTATTATGAAAATCACTCCGTTAAATGTTCTTTTAGCCACAACATTTTTATCAACTTCAGCAATGGCTGTAACACTTGAGCCGACTTTAGACGATAGTTTTATATCGTATAGTGAAGGCACCTCAACAGATTATAACTTTACTGTGCAAGAAGCCGATGCAGACAGCAACTTAACTACGAAATATTATAAAATAGACATTGACAAAGATAAAATATCTACAAGTTCAAATATTTCTTGGTTAGAAGTAGATGAAACCAAAAAAGACGAGAGCAATGTTGTGGCGGTAAATTTGCCTAACAATCAAACAAAATATTTTCAATATGCTTATACTGTTCCTACTGGATACGAAACAATAACAGAATCCGAAAATATATCCGTAGTTGATCCGACTGACACATATACCTATAAGTACGTCGGAGCTGCAATAAATAATGTTTCCGGTAATAATTATGGAAATATAGATAAAAAAGTATTTCTAAACAATAACGTAAGAGCAAATCTTGAAAACAATACCAACAATTATCGATATCTCTATGTATATGGTGGAGCAATTTCTAACCAAGGTGAGATAGGAAATATTATTGCAGATTTTATCGGTAACTCAATAGAGGTAACAGTTAGTGGACGCTATAGTAATAAAGCTTATGTTTTTACCTATGGTGGTGCTATTTATAATGATGGCACTACTGGCAATATAACCGGCGACTTTATTGGAAACCATGCTAGTGCTTCATTTTCTGCTAATGGTGGTGCGATTTACAACTATACTTATAGCTCAAATTCAACCTCAACCATCGGCAATATAACCGGAGATTTTATAGGTAACTATGTCAAAGGTACCTATGCTAATGGTGGTGCGATTTACAACTATACCTATAGCTCAAATTCAACCGCGACCATCGGCAATATAACCGGAAACTTTATCGGGAACTATGCTAGTGGTTCATCTTCTGTCAATGGTGGTGCGATTTGTAATTATGCTTATAGCTCAAGTTCAACGGCAACCATAGGCAATATAACTGGCGACTTTATCGGTAACTATGCTAGCGGTTCGAATTTTACCTATGGTGGTGCGATTTATAACTATGCTGAATATTCAACAGTGGCAATGGTCGGAGATATAACCAGCGATTTCATCGGTAATTATGCTCGTT
>JAFYRQ010000003.1 GCA_017546885.1 Alphaproteobacteria bacterium | reverse complement strand
CAATCAATAAACCTTCGGGCCTTGCTGTCCACGGCGGAACAAACACCCGCTTTCATGTTGACGGATTGTTGGATGCATTGATTTTTGAAAAAGAAGAACGACCGAGATTGGTTCACAGAATAGATAAAGATACCAGCGGTATTTTGTTGTTAGCTCGCAATAGAAAAACGGCAGATTTATTGACTAAGGCATTTAGAGAACATAAACTTCCAAAGACATATTTGGCTTTGGTAAAAGGTTGCCCTAAAAAAGAAGAGGGAGAAATAAGAGCATCTCTTGAAAAAATAGGTGAGAGAATGCAGGTTGTATCTGATGGGCAAAGCGCTAAAACATTATACAAAGTATTAGATAATGTAGGGCAAAAATTTGCACTTGTTGAAGCCAGTCCTTTAACCGGAAGAACTCATCAAATCAGGGTGCATTTGGAATATATAGGTTGTCCGATTATCGGAGATGACAAGTATTATGGCGGTGGTGAACGTATAAAATGTGAATTATTTACCGATAAGTTACATCTCCATGCCTACAAAATAGATCTGTCAACAATATATAATAAAAAGGTGGTAATCAAGGCATCTTTACCGCAGCATTTTTGCGATAGCTTTTCAGCAGCAGGTATAAGTTTTAAGGAGTAAACAATGAAGTTTTTTAAATGGTTTTTCGGAATAATTTTTACATTAATAATTATTATTGCCGTTAGCGGTTATGTATTTCTGAAAAATTTTGACTTAAATCAATATAAGAGTTATGCCGAAAAAATCGTTTATGAACAAACCGGACGTAAGCTATCCATAAACGGAAATGCGGAATTAGGTATATCTTTAGTTCCTACACTAATCATTAATGATATATCTTTTGCAAATCCGTCATGGGCAAAAAATCCGCAAATGGCGAAAGTTTCTTCTGTTGAGCTCAAGTTTGCCTTGTTGCCGTTATTATCAAAACAGATTGTTATTGATAAGGCTATCTTAAACCAACCGCAAATTTATTTGGAAACAAATAAAAAAGGGCAGAATAGTTGGGACTTTGAAAAAGCTCAGCCCGTTGTTGCAAAAAATAACGGTTGGTTTATAAAAAACGCCAATGCTTCCGAAAATGCCAATGTTTTGGAAATGTTTTCTGATTTTGTAGCTAAAGAGGTTGCCGTAAAATCAGGAGATTTTAACTATTTAAAACATTCGGATAATTCATTACTGACAATGAAAATTAAAAATCTCGACTTTAACACCGAAGGAATGAACAGTCCTATGAATGTCAGTTGGGATATTGTTTTTAATGATATGGAGTTTAACGGCAAAGGTATATTCGGTTCATTATCCGCATTATTTTCTGCCACCGGAGAATATCCGATAAATGTAAATATGAAAGCTCTCGGTATAAAAGCTGTTGTTGATGGTAAGGTTAAAAATGCACTTAACGACAAACTTTCCGCAACATTCAACTATAATATATACAATCCGGCAAACAATATGAATGTTCCCGAAACGACGTTGATTGGTAAAGGTAATGCAACACTGAAAAAGGTTAATCTCAATATCGATAAATTAGAGATTGTAAATAATATTATCAAGGGAAAAATTAGTGCTGATATATCAAAAAATATACCGTATGTTGAAGCCGATTTATCTTCAGATTTATTGGATTTAAATAATTTTAATCGTGCAAAACCTACCGCATTGAATTTCGAAATAATAAAGTCAGCTCACGCAAGTTCGTTAGTTCCTAATGAGATGATACCGTTTGATTTATTAAAACTTGCTGATGGCAAATTTAGCTTGATGATAAATAAACTGATGCTTAATCCGAGTTTATCATTAAATAATTTAACACTTAAAGCCGGACTTGCAGGAGGATTGCTGAATATCAATGCTTTAAATTTTAATATTGATAATGGAAGTGCTAATGTAAGTGCGGTTATTAATGCATCTAACAAATCACTTGTAGCGGAAGGTGTAACCAAAGATATTTTGATAACGTCATTACATGAAGAGTTCAAGATTGACGGAAGCTATGATTTTGGTTTTACTTCCGGAGGCGGTACGCAAACATCTTTTAACCTAAACGGTCATGGTTCAACATATCGTTCTTTGGTTGATAGTTTGAGTGGTCAAATTATAGCAATAGTCGAGCCGGCACAAATACAAACAGGACATTTCAAATTTATGACCAGCAATTTTATAAAACAATTAGCTGAAATCTTAAAGATTAAGGCGAACGGCAAGGAAAATGTAAGTCTTAAATGTGCTGTTGTAAGAGCTGATTTAAAAGACGGAACAATAACTTTTCCAAAGGGTATAGTTATAAATTCCGATAAACTCGATTTAGTCGGTGACGGTTCGCTAAAGCTTAAAAATGATAAAATTGATATACGTATAAACGCATACAGAAGCAGCGCAACAGATATGAGTATCATGCAAGCTCTTTCCAATTTAATAAAGATAAAAGGAACAATTCAAGAGCCTAAAATTGCTATCGATAAGGACGGAACAATCAAAACCATTGCCGGTATTGCAATGACTGGAGGTGCATTAAACGGAGCTCAATTATTGCTCGATAAAGATACATCTCCGTGTTATACCGCTCTGAAGGGAACAATGTATAGCAATAAGTTTGAGAAACCTTCAACTGTATCAAGTGTAACGCAAGGCTCCTATCAAAATGCTTCACAAGCTGTTAATGCTGGTATTGATAAAGTAAAGTCAGGAACTAAAGAAATAACCGACAAAGCAAAAAAACTTCTTAATAACATTTTAAAGTAATTAAACTAAATTCTCTTCGAATATTTAAGGGAGTAAACATGACAAAAGTAAAACTGGAACAAGCTGTAAAAGAAATTCAAAATCATCGTGAAGATGTAATTGCGAAATTGGTACAATTTTCTAAAACAGATTCTTTGTTGTTTTGGGATAAGGAAGCCAAGTTATATGAAAAGCAAGAAGAATTGTGGGGACCGATTTTAAAATGGGCTCATCATAATTTGAATGCCAAATATATGACTACGGACAAAATGGAAGTTGTAGAACAAAAAAAGAATACATTACAAGGTTTGCAAAAATTTTTAGAAACTATGAGCGATAAAGAATTAGCAGCATTTTATTTGGCAGCCGTAAATATGAAGTCGGAGCTTTTAGCCGCAGCATTGGTCAGAGGTTTTATTAATGCCGAAACAGCATATAATGCTGCATATCTTGAAGAAATAAGTCAAGCAGAGCGTTGGGGCAAAGATGAAAATGCCGAAAACAAACGTCAATGCTTGAAAAAAGAATTAATCGATATTGAAAACTTCTTAAAATAATGAAAGAGGTTTATATAAAAATAAAAGGTCGTGTCCAAGGGATAGGATTCCGCTGGTTCGCCGTGCATGAGGCAAGGAGAATAGGCGGAATCTCCGGTTGGGTTCGCAACGAAGCCGACGGAAGTGTCGAAATTTTAATGCGTGGTGAAGAAGAAAATATCGAGGCTATGCTTGCTTCATGCCACAAAGGACCGGCACTTTCCCGAGTTGACAGTGTAGAATTTATTGTCGGCCGTCGCAGTTGTTTTTTGCCCCCGATAGAAGAGGGCATATTCAAAAGAGCTTAACTTAACCTTTTGCCTTTGATTGTTGACAAATAATCTCAAATTCCTCTTTTTTATGCTTTAACATTTCGCTGTTTTCTCCTTTCAGAGGCATAAACTTGCGAGCGATTGTATATTGAGGTAACAATTTTTTGATTTCTTCGATAGGCATATTCCAAGCTTGAGGACGAATACGGATTTTCTTTTCCTGACCGGCAGAAACTTTAGGAGTAATTTCTCCGCTTGTTGCATCTTCAAATTCGCTCATTTTAAGTTTGATTACATCTAAACTGCCGGGAACTAAAAACTCAAATTCTTCATTAGAATCAATATAGTTTCTAATTTCAAAGATAGCATCGTTTCCGTCCCATTCGATAATGGAGCCGGCAAATAACCAATCTCCCAAAGTACGAGTATATTCATAGTTTTGACTAATGTTTGTAAGATGGCCGTCATAAAAACCTAAACAATAGCCGCGATTTTGCAATGTATATAATTCTTCCATATATTTTTCAGCAGTCCAGTTTTCTGGATTTTTTCTGTAATCATCAATAGCTTGACGATAAGCACGAGCGGTGATGGCCGCATAATATTCTGTTTTGTTTCTTCCTTCAATTTTGAGAGAGTGCAAACCTAACTCTAAAATTTTATCAAGGCGAGGCATCATACACAAATCTTTTGAGTTCATGATATATGCACCATGTTCGTCTTCAACAATTTCATATAATTCACCGGGACGAAATTCTTCTTGAACCAAAAATTCAAAAGCATCTTTATTGTTTTCATCAATTTCGATATCTTTTATTGTTCCGTCTTTCAAACGTAAATGCAATTTGTAGTGCCAACGACAACAATGTGCACATTTACCCTGATTTGCACTTCGGTCTGCTAAAAAGTTCGATATTAAACATCTTCCGGAATAAGACATGCACATTGCACCATGAACAAATGTTTCTAAGGGCATATCCGGGCATTGACGGCGAATTTCTGCCATCTCTTCATAAGAAACTTCTCTTCCCAAAACGCATAAATCAGCTCCTAAACTTTGCCAAAATTTAACTGTCTGATATGAACAAATATTGGCTTGTGTAGAAACAAAGCGCTTCAATTCCGGTGCGTTTTCTTTCAAATATAAGAATACTCCGGGGTCGGCAACTAAAACACCGTCAGGTTTTAATTGACGAAGTGTATCAATAAAATGAGGCAACTTTGCAATATCGTTATTATGAGTATACAAGTTTAATGTCAGATAGATTTTTTTTCCGTGTTGATGAACAAAATCAATACCTTCCTTGATGTCTTCAAGCGAAAATTTTGATTGTGTTCGCAAACTCATATCAGGTGTACCGGCATAAACAGCATCTGCACCATATAAAATTGCGGTTTTAAGTTTTACCAAAGAGCCTGCGGGCAATAACAATTCTGATTTCATTTTGTTACCTCAATATTTGTCGTATAAACATTCATTTCACCGAGTGGAGTTTCTTCCACCATAATTTTAGCAATAAAAGGAGCTTTACTTTCCTTATCTTTCATTATCCAAAAATATATAGGACTGTCGGAAGTCAGTTGCCATAGCATATCATCTCCGTCTTCCTTCAATTTATCTATATACATAGAACATTTTGTGGCTTCTCCGTAAAAAGGAGAATTTTCATCTTTTTCAATATTATCTTTTCCTAAATCTTCAAATATAACATCAAATCTTCTTTTTCCGTCAAAAATGCGCATTGTTGCATTACAATTTTGAGTTTTGTTATATTGATTTGCAATGGCGGCAACGACTGTTTGCAAGTCTGTTGTATCATTAACGTTTTCGGTTGTGTTCACTTTTTTAATTTTTTCTTTTCCGTTTTTGGTACTGATTATTTGTAAAGGTATTCCTTTACTGCTGTATATTACATCTTTCGTTCTTTTAGAAAAACGTGATTTTGATTGATATTTATAGGTATCGGTCTGCATTTTATCTTTTTTCAAAAAACCGGTTGTCGAGTAAAGAGCCTCAAAAGGGTACAATGTATCAAACAATCCGTGAGTTTTGATATTGGAATATACCGCATATCTGCTATCTGTAAGTTGGTATTCAAAATCAGCGACACTGGCATTAAACGGACCGATGAAAGCATTAAAACTATGCTTTACCGAAAGAGCATTTGCCGGTAAAGAAAAAAATAATGCAGCCAAGAGCAATAAATATATTGTTTTTTTTGTTAAAATATCTTTCATTATCGAAAAAAATTTGCTAAATTACCACCTGTTTTTAGTTATTATAAGGAATTTAATTAAATGTCAAAGAAAGTTTTGGTTGTTATGGGAGGTTTTTCTGCCGAAAGAGAGGTAAGTCTGGTCAGCGGAAAAGGAATTGTAGATGCTCTTAATCAAGAGGGTTTTGAAACCATAGCTTATGATTTAACATCAACATCAGAATTTTTGGATGTTTTGAAAAAAGAAAAACCTGATGTCGTTTTTAATGCTCTTCACGGAAATTGGGGGGAAGACGGCGAAATTCAAGGTTTGTTGGATATGCTGCAAATTCCGTACACACATTCGGGGCTAAAAGCTTCTGCAGCAGGAATGGATAAAAATTTAACCAAACTTATCTGTAATTCTATCGGAATAAAGGTTCCGATGGGTGAAAAAATGACATTTAAACAATTTATGAAAGAAGGCACTGTTGTTGCGATGCCTTATGTTGTCAAACCTGTAAGTGACGGCTCAAGCGTCGGTGTTTTTATCATCAATACAGAAAAAGATTTGGAACAAATAAGATATGATGATGAAAATTGCGAACTTTTGATAGAAAAATATATTGCCGGCCAAGAATTGACTGTTTCCGTTGTAAACGGCAAGGCTTTAACCGTTACCGAAATGCGTCCGAAAGTTAAATTTTATGATTATGAAGCTAAATATACCGACGGATTGACCGAGCATATTATTCCGGCTCCGATTCCTGAAATTGCTTTTAATACAGCATTACGTTATGCTGAAAAAATTCATAAAGCACTAGGTTGTAATACTGTTTCTCGCAGCGATTTTCGTTATAATGAAGAAGACGGTGTCGTATTGTTGGAAATCAATACTAACCCGGGTATGACTCCGTTATCTTTGGTTCCTGAGCAATATGCTTATACCGGCGGTAGCTATTCAAAACTTTGTCGACTTTTGGTAGAGGGTGCTAAGTGCCGAAAAATGTAATTGTTATTGCCGGACCTACGGCTTCGGGAAAATCTCGGTTGGCTATTGATTTAGCTAAAGAATTAAATGGTGTGATTGTAAATGCCGATGCCAGTCAGGTTTATAGCGGTATTCCCATAATAGCGGCTTCACCATCTGCTGAAGACAAGCAAGAGGCAGACCATCGTTTGTATGAATATCTTGATGTTGCTGTCAACGGAAATGTTTATGATTGGCTGGAAAAAGCCGTATCTGAAATAAGATTAATTTGGCAAGAAGGAAAATTACCGATAGTCGTAGGAGGGGGCGGTTTATACCTCGATAATCTGATTAACGGAACAACGCCGATTCCTAATGTCAAACCTCAAATTCGTGAAGAAATATTGTCATTTCTTGAAAAAAACGGAATAGAAGCTTTATATAATAAGCTGGAGCAAGAAGACATTGAAGCGGCAAAAATGTTAAAACCTAATGATACAACTCGTGTCAGAAGAGCTTTGGAGATTTTTCATTCTACCGGTATATCCATATCGGAATGGTACAAAAAACCGATGATTCAAAAATTACCCGAAGCTGAGTTTTTAACGATAGCACTTTTGCCTGATAAAAAAATTTTGGATGAGAGATGTGACTTGCGTTTTGAAAAAATGCTTGATTCCGGGGCGATTGATGAAGTCAAATATTTGATAAGTCGCAATCTTTCCTTCGATTTGCCGGCTATGAGAGCAAAAGGTGTTCCCGAGTTAATCGAGGCAATACAGGGGAATATTTCTTTTGATGAAGCTGTTGATTTGGCAAAAATTCACACCCGACAATATGCTAAACGTCAACTCACTTGGTTTAGAAATAAATTGAAAGCGGATATTGTTTTCAAAGATTGTTATACCGGTCAAAAAGATTTTATAAATGATGTTAAAAAACAATATAAATGATTGCACAAATCGATGTAATGTTATAAAAAGTAACTAAATTTATAAAAAAATATAATTCGGAGAAGATGTAAATGTGGAAAAAATTGATGGGACTGTTGTCTGCTGATATGGCAATAGACTTGGGAACTGCCAATACCTTGGTTTATGTAAAAGGTAAAGGTATTGTTCTTAACGAACCCTCTGTTGTTGCCATAGAAGAAATTCACGGCAAAAAGAGAGTTAAGGCTGTCGGTAATGAAGCAAAATTGATGCTCGGTCGTACTCCGGGTAACATTTCTGCTATCCGTCCGTTGACAGACGGTGTTATTGCCGATTTTGAAATTGCGGAAGAAATGATAAAATATTTTATTCGCAAAGTTCATAATCGTCGCTCATTCATATCTCCGTTGATTATCATTTGTGTTCCTTCCGGAGCTACTGCCGTAGAACGTAGAGCGATTCAAGAATCTGCCGATGCCGCAAGTCCGGGAAAAGTTCGCTTGATTGAAGAACCGATGGCAGCAGCAATCGGTGCCGATTTACCGGTAACAGAACCGACCGGAAGTATGATTGTTGACATCGGCGGTGGTACAACCGAAGTTGCCGTTTTGTCTTTAGGCGGTATTGTTTATGCTCGTTCGGAGCGTGTCGGCGGTGACATGATGGATAAAGCTATCGTTTCTTATATTCGTCGCAATCACAATCTTTTGGTTGGTGAGAGCAGTGCGGAAAGAATTAAAAAAGAAATCGGTTCAGCTTGTCCTCCTGAAAATGGTGCAGAAGGTCGCTGTGTCGAAATTCGCGGTCGTGATTTGATGAATGGTGTCCCAAAGGAAATTATCATTACCGAAAGACAAATTGCCGAAGGTTTAGCTGATCCGGTTGCAAAGATTGTTGAAGCAGTAAAAGTTGCTCTTGAAAATATTGCTCCTGAATTGGCTGCCGATATTGTTGATAAGGGTATTGTTTTAACCGGAGGTGGAGCTTTGCTCTCTAATTTAGATCAAGTTTTACGTAATGCAACCGGACTTCCTGTTTCAATCGCAGAAAATCCGTTAGCTTGCGTTGTTAGAGGTACAGGAAGAGCTTTAGAAGATTTACCGACCTTCAAAAACGTATTATCTACAATGTATTAATAACAGCAAATTTATAACGAAAACCGCCTTAAAACAAGGCGGTTTTTTGTTGCAATACAGATGTATCAATAAAAGATAGGATATATAAAAAAGGGGCGTTTTTGTTGAACACGAAACGGCTAAATTTTGCTGTAAT
>JAFYRQ010000021.1 GCA_017546885.1 Alphaproteobacteria bacterium | reverse complement strand
CTTACCTCTTTTGTCATTGCGAGCGGATGAAGTCCTTGCGAAGCAATCCGGAATTGAAAGGCTTATTTTCTTAACTGGATTGCCACAGCCCTAAAGGGTTTGCAATGACAATGAGGAGAGTATAGATTACCACGTCGCTATAGCTCCTCGTAATAACGATGAGAACCTAAAAAAAGCGAGGTTTTACCCTCGCCTTTTCTTAAATCACTTTCTTACAAAATCCAAAAACACCGGCTTACGCCCTTCTCTAATCGCTTTGCGTTGATATTTGGTTTGCACCCAGTCTTGCGGTTCATGTTTCCAGTCGTTACCGCAAGTAGCAGTCCATTCAAAATCGGGACATTCGTGCATTTTGCGTAAAGTCCATGATTTATATATTTTATGGTCGGTGGCAACACGCAAAATTCCGCCCGGTTTTATTATGCGAGCCAAAACTTTCAAATTATCAGGATTTATAAAACGACGAGGTGCATGACGTTTTTTAGGCCAAGGATCCGGAAAAAGCAAAAATACCCTATCTAAACTGCCATCAGGTATCAGCGGAAACAACAAACGAATGTCATCATCCCAAACTCGAACATTATCAGTTCTGTTCGGCAAAAGATTTATTTCGCCGTCAATTTCATCGTTTTGTTTAATCCCGGTCATTAAACTCAATAAATTTGCTATACCGTTTTTGAAAACCTCTGCTCCGATATAAGCATTATTTGTATTATTAGCAGAATGTCCGGCTAAATGATCACCATCGCCAAAACCTATTTCAAGACAGATATTTTCGGGAATAAACGGAAAATCCAGAGGATTCTGCGGATTTATTTTTATTTTAGGTAAAAAACTGTCCATTAACGTGCTTTTCGCCTTGCGAAGTCTTCTTCCTTGTCTGCGTCCGTAAAAATGGGGTTTATCTTCTGTAAACATTCTGTAATCCTTGTTATGTTTCTGTTGTTATATCGGCATAATAAAAGCCGACAATAAAAATTGCCAGCTTTATTTTTGTGATTATAACAAAAAACTATGTTATTCGTCTGCTTTTTGATTTGATGCTGACTTTGACATGGCAATAATCAAATCATATAAAATTTTTGCAGCCTTACGGTTAGGAATTTTATAATATGCTTTGACCAATTCCAAAGTTTCTTGTCTTTTCATCGGGTCAACATCTATATCATCGGAATTTTCTTCCAAGAAAAGAGTATCTTTATCCGTAACACTAAAAACACGAGGAGATTGTGAAGCAACATCTTTTCCCATATCTTCAAAGAAGAAATTAATCGGTACACTCAAAACATTACCGATGTCCCACAAACGACTTGCACCGACACGATTGCTTCCTCTTTCATATTTTTGAACTTGTTGAAATGTCAAACCCAGCATTGCTGCTAACTTTTCTTGGCTCCAACCTAAAATAGTACGACGCAAACGAATACGATTACCTACATGTATATCAATCGGATTAGGTTGTCCGCTGGGAGTACGACCTCTGCTTGCTTTTTTAGACTTTTGTAATGTCATTTTATGTCTCCAATGTTTTTTATTTACATATATAATTGCTATTATTAGTAGCATTTGTCAATATGTTTTTGAATAAAATGTTATATAGCAAATTACGAATAAACTATATATTACAACAGATTATCGTAACAATTCGGAGACAAAAAAGGCAAATACAACTAATAGTAATAGCAGTGCAAAGAAATATAAATTATTATGTTTTGAATATGGGGTTACAATTTCTAAATCCTTTGGCAAAAAGGCATCTAAATTACCTCTTTCATGCAAACCTATCTTATTTAGTATTTTACCGCTACGAGATATTATCGCAGATACCCCGGAGTTTGCAGCTCTGTCGACCGTCAATCCTTCTTCCACAGCTCGAAGTTGTGCAGTTACTAAATGTTGATAAGGGCCGGAGCTTTTTCCGTACCATCCGTCATTTGTTAAATTTATCAGCCATTGCGGACGATTGTTTTTATCAACGACTTCTGCCGGAAAAATAACTTCATAACAAATCAACAAACCGAAAGGAGGCAGTTTATCCGTTGAAAAACTCTGAACCCCGTTACCCGCTTTAAAATCACTTATAAATCCGGTTATGGGCCGTAAACTTTCAGGTAGATAGCGACGAAACGGAATATATTCGCCGAAAGGAACAAGATGAGATTTTGCATAATTTGCTATCAGACCTTTTCCGTGCTGAAAAACCAGTCCGGCATTTACCGGTTGCCAATCATCGCCGGCAGGAAAATAATCTATACTTCCGGTAATTAAAAAACCGTCATCAGGAATAGCAGGTAATATTTGAAGCATTCTCGAGCTGCTCAATGCGAGCGGAAATGTGCTTGCCGTTTCTCCCCATATCACCACATTTGCCGTTTCAAAACCTTTTGCTTGTGACAATTCAATATAATCGGCAAAGTTTTGTTCTAAATCCTCTTTACTCCATTTCAAATTTTGCGGAATACTCGGTTGAACAATTCTTATACTAATCCCCGACTTATTATCATTATCTAATTTTGCAGTTCGCCAAAAACCGAAACAAAACATAGTCACAACTATCAATAATGATAATCCGATACCTATAAAAGCATTTTTTCTGTGCGGAAGAATTAATATCGCGCTCGGAAACATCATTATCATAATTAAAAATACAGAAAGTCCGTAAGTGCCGAAAATTGAAGCTGATTGCAACCACAAATGATTAAACGCAAAAACAGAACCCCATAAATTCCACGGAAATCCGGTAAAAAGAAAACTTCTTATCCATTCAAAAAATGCAATACTTACCGCAAAAATTATTATTTTAGAATAAACATTTTTAAAGTAATGAGAAAGTAATGCCGGCACCCCGAAAAAGAGCCCGAAAAATGCTCCGCTTGCTCCCAGTGCTATGGGAATTAACCAACCGAAACTAACTATATCCATAGCCAGAGCGTTTGCTAACCAAGACAAACCTGCCGAAAAAAATCCGAAACCGAACCAATAGCCGAAAACAAAAGATTGTTTATAGGATTCGGCTTTTTGCAGAAAAAAGCTTAAAGCCATAAAAGTTAAAAGCAATATCCAGATATGATAATACGGAGGAAGCGCAAAAGTGCTTATACCCCCTGCCAAAAACAGAAGTATTTTCGGATAAGAGATAATTTTTTTAAGCATTTCTGTCATTTATAGCTTATTTGCTCTCATCATAAGGATTTTCAATGTTCATTTTTTTCAACAAATTTATTTCTTCACATTCCATTTCTTTTGCTTCTTCTTCCTCAATATGATCATATCCCAAAAGATGCAAAAATCCATGTATCAAAATGTGGCAATAGTGGTCATGCAAACTGATTTCTTGCTCAACACTCTGCTCTACCATTGTCTGCAAAGCAATAATTATATCCCCGAGTTCTATCTCTTCATTACGTTTCAAATAAGCATCAAACTCTTCGTCATCAATATTTGCAAAAGAAAGAACATTCGTCGGTTTATCAAGTTGTCTGAACTCAAAATTAAGCTGACGTATTTCTTCATCATCGCTTAAAGATAAGTTTATATTGACTTCTTTCTTACCCTCAAGCCATTCAGGTTTCAATTCACTGATTACCTCAGCAAAAATATCCTCTGACAGCTTTTCAACCTCAGGTAATTTTTCTAACCAACCATCCTCGGCAATATCTATATTAAGCTTGGTCTTTATCATGCTCTTCCTTATTACGATTTTCATAAGCGCATACAATCTTTGCTACCAACCCGTGACGAACAACATCTTCCGCACTAAACGTAACAGAGCTTATGCCTTTGATATTTTTCAATGTTCCTAAAGCATCACGCAATCCGGAAACAACACCTCTCGGCAAGTCAACCTGGCTTAAGTCTCCGTTGACAACCATGCGAGAATTTTCACCTAAACGTGTCAGAAACATTTTCATTTGCATCGGAGTTGTATTTTGTGCTTCATCCAAAATCACAAAAGCATTGGACAATGTACGTCCTCTCATAAACGCAAGAGGAGCAATTTCAATTTCTCCGGCAGCTAATTTTTTATCTACTTGTTCCGCAGGCAACATTTCGTAAAGAGCATCGTATAACGGACGTAAATACGGGTCAACTTTATCTTTTAAGTCTCCGGGCAAGAAACCTAAATTTTCACCGGCTTCAACTGCAGGTCTGGAAAGGATAATTTTATCAATTGTCCCCTCTAACATCATTGTTACCGCCAAAGCAACAGCCAAATATGTTTTACCGGTACCGGCCGGACCTAAGCCGAATACCAATTCATTATCCATCATTTCCAAAATATATTTAGCTTGGGTTTGAGAACGAGGATAAATGTGTCTTTTTTTGGTTTTCAACACAATATCATTAAGGTCAATTTGTTTGCTGTTGCCAATATCCGCACCGCTCAAACGAATAGCTGCCTTTACCTCTTGTTCTCCGATTTCAATACCACGGCTGACTTTTGAATATAGAGAATCAATAGCCTCTTTAGCCATTTTACAATTTTCATCACTACCTTTTATATTGATGTGATTACCGAATGTTCCGATTTCAACATTTAATGTTTCTTCAATAACTTTGAGGTTGCTGTCATTAGGACCAACCATTTGTTGAAGTAATTGATTATTAAAAAGTTCAAATTCAATCTCTGCCATAATATTTGCCCTTACTGTTTATTTGATAATTCCGTTCAAAGAGTTCATTCCGCCTTTAATAATCTCAACCTGTCTGATTTGATTGATATTATTGTCATCTCCTTTTACAACTACTGTTTGCATATAAGGAGAGCGACCGAAAATTTCTCCGTTTTTGCGTCCTTTACTTTCGAATAGTACAGGCATTATTTTACCGACACAATCTTTATTAAATCTTAATTGCTGCGAAAATAATTGATCCTGCAAAATTTCCAGTCTTTCTTTTTTAACTTTTTCATCAACCTGATTAGGATATACTGCAGCCGGAGTCCCTGCGCGACGGCTATATTTAAATGAAAAAGCTTGAATATAATTTACTTTTTTTACCATATCCATGGTTGCTTGAAAATCTTCATCAGTCTCCCCCGGAAAACCGACAATAAAATCCGATGACAAACCGATATCGGGATTAGCATCTTTAAGCTTTTCAATAATCTCAAGATACTGTCCGCTTGTATGACGACGATTCATTGCTTTCAAAATTTTATCGGAACCGGATTGCAAAGGCAAATGCAGATAAGGCATAAGTTTTTTCAGATTTCTGTGACAATCAACCAATTCATCGGTAACATCTGCGGGATATGAGGTTGTATAACGCAAACGTTGCAAACCGTCAATTTCTGCCAACTTATTCAACAAATATGCCAAACTGCGTTCTTTTCCCGAAGCATCTTCACCATGATACGAATTTACATTTTGTCCTAAAAGATTAATTTCCAAAGTTCCGGTTGAGACCAATCTTTTCGCTTCATTAATTACATCCTCAACCGGACGAGATGTCTCAACCCCTCGCGTATAGGGAACAATACAATAGGTACAAAAATTATTACATCCTTCCTGAATAGCCAAATAAGAACATCCGCCTTTAGCTTTGTTTTGCGGCAAATAATCAAACTTACTTTCGGCAGGAAAATCCGTATCAATTATGCACTCACCTTTTTTATGAGCAATTCTTTGCAAAATTTCAGGAAGACGATAATATGTCAAAGGTCCGGTAGCAAAATCCACAAAAGGAGCACGTTTAGCTATTTGTTCATCTTCTGCCTGAACAACACAGCCTACCACACCGATTGTTGTTTCCAATCCTTTTTCGGCTCGTTCATTTTTGATTATTTCAATACGCCCCAAATCCGAAAAAAGTTTTTCGGCAGCCTTTTCTCTGATATGACAGGTATTAAACAAAATCAAGTCAGCATCATTAACTTGCTCGGCAGCGGTATATCCCATATTTTCAAGAATATCAGCTATTCTTCCGGAATCATAGACATTCATTTGACAGCCGAATGTTTTTATAAAATATTTCACGGTTCCCTCTAAAAGTTCAAAAAAAATCCTCATCATTATAGTTTAATTACGTCTGTTTTCAAGCATTTTTTAGCGACACAAAAATATGACAAAATTTTTGTCATTATGCACACTTTTTTGTTGCCAACCGATTTAGCGTTTGGTATGATTACATTGAAAATATTTTATGCGATATCTACAAGGAGAATAAAATGGATAAACAGTTTGACGCGATAATGAGCATGAGCGATGATGCCAAAGTTGCTTATTTACAAGCTTTTGCTCGTTTAGCAAGTTCGGACGGAAATTTTGATGATAACGAAAAAGCTTTTATTAAAGATTTGGCCGAAAACTACGTTTTACCGAATAATCGATTAGACGAAGTATTCAGCATTGATAACGATGAACAAATCATCGCCAATGTTTCTCAAATTAAAAATCGTCGAGCCGCATTGGAATTGATTAAAGAGCTTTGCTATTTAGCCCATGCAGATGATGAATTATCAGACAGCGAAACCTTATTTATCGGCAAAGTAGGACAAGCTATGAATGTTGAGTTAGAAAAAATTGAACAAATCAGTAACTGGGTTATTGATAAAATCATCTTAGCGGAAGAAGCCAAAATTATTTTTGAAGAGGTTTAATTTACTCAAAAAGGAGAAAAATTATGGCAAGTGTTATTGAACAGTTGGAAAGCCAAAAACAACATCACGACAGATTGAAAAATTTTTGGTTAGAGCAAGCCGAAAAACGAGGAAAAAACAAGGAAAAAACCTCTCCTAAAGCTATTATTTCCAAAGCGACAAAGGAGATGTATCCGTCATTGCCTCAAAGCCAAGTTGCAAAAGCAACCAGAGAAATCACACTTGCCCCGCAAAGAAGTAATATAAATGTCGGCAATGAAACATTATCTGTGAGCGAAGCTAGATTCAGAGTTGCTGAACATATAGAAAAAAGCCAAGCCATATCTACACTTCAAAAACATCAGCAACGCGTTATTGAAGAAGCTAAAAGAAAAAATCCTGAAACAGAGATAAAGAGCGAAGACTTAGCATACATAGTTGCAACATCTATTGAAACTCTTAACTCCGAAACAACATCAAGCCAAGAATATTTCAGTTGGTTTGAAGATTGCACATCTATTTTAAAAAATATGAATGACGGATATGTAAGCGATGCAGATTTACAGGAAAGGGAAGAATGGTTGGACTATTCGTATGTTCGAGAAGCTGAAATGATGACATGTTTAGCGTTGTATCAAAGCAGTAGATATCCGGGAGCAAAAGAAAAATACGACCAAATTTATAACAAATTGGTAAAAATTCGTCAGATTCGCCACGCAATTAAAGATGCGACAAGTTCTAAAAGTGATGAAAGCAAAGATAGAATTGATCAAAATGTTAAAATGTTCGAACACAAACGCGCGCGAGTTTATGTGGCGGCATTTCGTGAGTTCTTAAAACAAGATGAAAAATGGAATATGCCGAAAAAAACCCTCCGCCGCTTGAATATGTATCGCGGCGATGATTATGATTTGGAAGGAGAATACGATTTCTTTTACGGCCCGTATGAAGTTGATGATTTTGATGAACAATATCAATATTACGATGACAACGAACGTAGCCCGTATGACTTTGACGGCTGGTTGCAGGAAAGTGTTTTATTTAACTGGGATGATGATGTTCGTTCCGCACCTATTCACAGCAAAGCGGAATCTTTTGTTGACAAGGGATATGAAGCTCCCACACAAAGCGAAGACGATATTCGTGCTCGCATCGCCGAATTGAGCGGACGTCGCCCTCCTTACAGAGATAGTGCCCGTGGTCCGCGTGAATTTAGAGCTCGTGCTTTCGATGCCAACAAGTTTAATACACTACACGTAGTTAACGGCAAACAAAATAGCTAGACAACTAAAAAAAATAAGTTTATTGTATAAAACAGATTTTTATTAAAAACTATTAAGGAGTGACAAATGAGTTTAATTGGATTAGTTCTTTTTCTTTATTCTGTAATTGTTTTATTCGAAATCGTTACAAGAATGTTGGAAAAGCACAATGTTATTGATTCTACAAAAAATGAAACATTAAAAAAACTTATGGACTTGGCCGGTAAAATGACAAATCCTGTTTATGCAAAAGTTACAGAATTACTTCCGGAAAAGTATCGTGTTGTAGCAGGTATCGAATCAGCTCCGATTCTTTTGTTCCTCGTTATGTCTATTCTCGGTCAGATGATGCTGTAATTTTACAATAACGAAAGGCGGCGGCTTTATGCCGCCTGTTTTTTTGATATATGTTTTATTTTGAAACCAACGAGGGATTTACATTACAGGTAAAAATATCGCCAAATGCTTCGTCTTTGGCGATAAAGGGTATTTTTACCGATTCTGATAATAAAGACTTTTTAAAAATAACCGTAGTAAGTGTTCCCGAAAAAGGTAAAGCAAATAAAGAACTTATCAAATTTTTAAGTAAAGAATTAGGATTACCTAAAAGCGACATTGAAATCGTCAGCGGAGAAACGGGACATTTCAAAAAGATATTACTTAAGAATAAATCAGAACAAATAATGGCAAAATTTGATGAATGGAATAGGAAAATACAAAATGACAGCTAAAGTAATTGATGGCAAATCTATGGCTCAAAACTTGCGTGAAGAACTGGCAAAAAGAGTGAATGAATTGAATAAAAAACCTCACTTAGCCGTTATTCTGGTAGGCAATGACGAAGCCAGTATCATTTATGACCGCAACAAGAAAAAAGCTGCGGAAGATATAGGAATGACCTGCAATATTCATCATTTGCCGGAAGAAACAACAGAAGATAAAATTATTGAGTTGATAAACAACTTAAATAACGATTCTGACGTAAACGGAATCATTGTTCAAATGCCTTTGCCAAAACATATTGATACGCAAACAATTATT
>JAFYRQ010000001.1 GCA_017546885.1 Alphaproteobacteria bacterium | reverse complement strand
TGTTATTTTAAGTGAGTATACTTTATTTATAATAGATTTCACTGCGAGCACTATCTCATATTTTTACGATTCGTTCAAGTGTTGTTTTTTGAATATTAAAAATTTATCAAACAAAAAAAGACATCGGTATAAAATCCGATGTCTTTTTTTGTTTGATAAATTTTTAATATTCAAAAAAACAACTCTTGAAAGAATCGGAAAAATATGAGATAGTGTCCGCATTGAAATCTATTATAAATAAATTATACTCACTTAAAATAACAATAACGTTATGAAAACTAATGTATCTAAGCAGCGCGTGATCGACACAGTAAAGATGTCTATCACTCTTGAGGAACTCAATTTCCGCGGTCCTCGTCTTTTGAATATGTGGCTTAAGGGCAGAATTTATCTCCCCGAGATTACTCCTGCCTCTGAAGACAAGCTCAAACGATTGGCTTTCGACTTGAAAGGAACTGAAACGTTCAATCGTGACCTGTACATCTATGATGCATATATGAAGAATATCGTCAAGCGTGCATCAGAACAGCTCGATTGTCAGGTAGATTTTAAGCTCACTGCCGAAAGCACGGTCAACGACCTCTGCGATTGCTTCCTCAAAGCAATGGAACAGAACCTCACAGACTAATCATTGTCTGTCAGACGCCATAAGTCCTTTTCTCATGCTGAGAAAAGGACTTTTTTTATATAAACAGCTCAGATTATTTTTCTAAAAACTCGATATTTTTAGTTTTAGGATTATAGTGAATAGATAGCGCTCCATCACGCAGTTTTAAGGCTTTCTTACCAAAGATTTCTTTGCGCCACCCGCTTAATACGGCACAATCTTTGTCCTTGTATGCTCCCAACTTTTGCAAATCGGTATCAGTGGCAATTATTCGTGCTACAACGCCCTCTTCCTGACTTACAATTTTGAGCAACATCTTAAACATTTCAACCAATGAAGGAATACTGTTATATGTATCGTTTTTCTTTTGTTTACTGATTTTATTGTCAACTTTTACATTAGACAACACCTCTAACATCTCATCGGCAAGTTTTCCGTTTGCTACATCTTTACGCATACCTCGGATTTTTTCCAAATCTTCTCTACTCTGAGGATTGGCAGTAGCAATCATTGTTAAGACATCATCTTTTATAATACTTTGTCTCGGAACATTTTTATCTTGTGCTCTTTTTTCTCGCCAAGCGGCTAAATCACGCAAATTAGATAATACCTTGCTGTTATGAGAACGAAATTTAATACGTTCCCATGCCTCTAACGGTTCGGTTACATAAGTTTTCTCACTTGAGGCAACATCTACTTCTTCTTTAATCCAATCAACTCTTCCTTTTTCTTCAAGTTGTTGTTTAAGATATTCATAAACATTAATAAGGTGTGTAACATCTCCGCAAGCATATTCAAGCTGATGTTCATTTAAGGGACGTAATTGCCAATTTGATAAACAATCTGTTTTATCAAGTTCGATATTTAACACCGCTTTTACAAGTCGCTCATATCCTATACTTTCACCAAAACCGCAAACCATTGCTGCTATTTGCGTATCAAATAACGGCTGCGGAACTTTCCCCGAAAGCTGATATAAAATTTCTACATCCTGACGACAAGAATGAAAAACCTTTACGATTTTATCATTTTGCATCAATTCAAAAAACGGACTTAAATCCATATCCGGTGCTAAAGGATCGATAATTGCAGCTTCGTCTTTGCTTGCGACTTGTATTAAGCACAATAACGGATAATATGTTTTTTCGCGTATAAACTCTAAATCAACAGCCAAAAAATCATAATTTGACAGGCGAGCGCATAAATTTCTTAATTCACTGGTGTTATATATTAATTGCATTACAAATTCCTCATTTCTGCATAATTTTTACACAAACATACTTAATATTGTTTTAAAATGTAAAGTTTTTTGTTTTTGATATTGATTTTCATTTATTTTAGCTTAATAATACTTCTCCGTTAATAAACTTAAACAATAGGAAAATAAAATGAATCAATATCGTAATTTTACATGCGGACAGCTCAGAGCTTCCGATGCCGGAAAAAGAGTTAAACTCGCCGGCTGGATACATCGCAAACGTAACCTTGGTAACTTATGCTTTGTCGATTTACGAGATCATTACGGTATTACACAATGCGTTTTTGATAGTGCTTCTCCTTTATTTGAACAAATTCAGGAATTGAGAGTAGAATCGGTTATCGGAATCGATGGTGAAGCCGTAATCAGAGAAAGCATTAATAAAAATATTCCGACCGGAGAAATTGAAATTAAGGTTGATGGTTTGGTTGTTTACTCTAAAGCCGAAATGTTACCTTTCCAAATTGCCATTGAAGATGATGCTCCGGAAGAGTTACGTCTTAAGTATCGTTTTTTGGATTTGCGTAAAGACAGAATCCACAAAAACATTTTGCTTCGCTCTGCCGTTATTCAACGCACAAGAGAGTTGATGAGAGAACAAGGTTTTACCGAATATCAAACTCCTATTTTGACAGCATCTTCGCCGGAAGGAGCTCGTGACTTTTTGGTACCTTCTCGTATCAATCCGGGCAAATTTTATGCCTTACCTCAGGCTCCGCAACAATTTAAGCAATTATTGATGGTTTCAGGGTTTGACAGATATTTTCAGGTTGCTCCGTGTTTTAGAGATGAAGACCCTCGTGCTGACCGTTCTCCGGGCGAATTTTATCAAATGGATATGGAAATGAGTTTTGCAACTCAAGAAGACGTTTTCAAAGTAATAGAACACACTTTGGGCACTATTTTCAATGAATTTGCAAACGGCAGAACAGTTGACCAAGCTCCGTTTGTCCGCATCCCGTTCCGTGAAGCAATGATGACATACGGTTCGGATAAACCTGACTTGCGTAACCCGTTAAAATTGCAAAATGCTACATCATTCTTTGGTGATACAGGATTTGGTGTGTATGATAATTTAGTAAAAGAAGGAAAAATTGTTAAAGCAATGACCGTTAAAGGAATTGCCGACAAACCTCGTTCTTTCTTTGATAAATTAGATGCATACGCAAAAGAAGAAGGAATGGGCGGAATTGCCTATGTTGCTTTAGCTTCTGGCGGTGCAAAAGGTATCGCACGTTTCTTAAATGATGAGAAAATGAATGAACTCAAACAAACATTCGGCGCCGAAGAAGGCGATGCCGTATTGTTTATGGTCGGTAAAGGAATGAAGTTTGACAAGTTTAGCGGAAGACTTCGCAATAAAGTCGGCGAAGAACTGAATTTAGTTGATAAAAACAGTTTCAAAATGTGCTGGATTGTTGATTTCCCGTTCTACGAAGAAAACGAAGAGACAGGAGCGGTCGAATTTTCTCACAACCCGTTCTCTATGCCTCAAGGCGGTATGGACGATTTACTTAACAAAAATCCTTTGGATATTTTGGCATATCAATATGACTTCGTTTGCAATGGTGCAGAATTGTTATCAGGTGCGGTAAGAAACCATGAACCTGAAATTATGTACAAAGCATTTGAAATTGCGGGATATGATAATTCGGTTGTAGATAACAAATTCGGCGGAATGATTAGTGCTTTCAAATTCGGAGCTCCTCCGCACGCAGGCTCTGCATACGGTATCGACCGATTGGTTATGTTGATTTTGGATGAACCGATTATTCGTGACGTAATTTTATTCCCGCTTAACGGTAAAGCTCAGGATTTGTTAATGCAAGCACCTAATTTTGTTACCGAACAGCAATTAAATGAACTGCATATCAAACTTGATTTGGAAGAAAAGAAATAAAATAGCAAAAGCTCCGATAATTCGGAGCTTTTTTTTGACATTTAAGATAGTGATTCTTCAAGTAATTTGACATATTCGGAGTATTGTTCCTCCGACATAATAACATCTTTAACATCATTGTGAGTGTCAAGCCAATCTGTTATTTTTTGAGCCAATAACTTTTTTATATCCGGAGGTGTAGTTTTTAAGTATCCTGTGGTTTCACTCACTACAAACGCACAAAAATATGACAAGAGTTCATTTATTTTTTTCTCTTTATCAATAAAATCATATCCCATATCAATCGCATCCACAATATGAAGGCTTTTACGACTGCTTTTTGACGTATTCATAATAGAAGAAGGATTATCGGCTCTATAACAATAAAAGACTTCATTATACAAACAAATTTTTGATGCTTTCAGCATTGTTTTTATGTGAAATATTACATCTTCATAAATTTTTCCGACCGGAAACAGTAAGTTATTTTCCTTCAAAAATGAAGTTCTGAATATTTTCAACCAAACATTCCATTTGGTAAATATTTTATCATAAATATCTTTATATGAAAAAACTTCATTCTGTTTTTGTTGGTAAAAATCCTGACATTTTTTAAGTTTTATATATTTATCATTTTTCCAAACATTACAGCCGAAAATACAAAAATCTGCCACTGTATCGTTCATATATTCGTACAGTTTAGAAAAAGCCTCGCCTGTCATTTTATCATCACTGTCAACAAACATAACATATTCGCCTTTGACATGTTTCAAACCGACATTACGAGCGGCAGATAAACCTTGATTATGTTGGTTTATAATTTTTATTCTTTTATCTTTTTTACGATATTTTTTCAAAATTTCCAAGGAATTATCGGTTGAACCATCATTAACACAAATTATTTGCAACTGCCAAAATTTTTGGTTTATGATACTGTCCAAACATTCTTCCAAATATTGAGCAACATTATAAACAGGAACAATAACCGAAATATGAGGTTTAACAACCAACGGAAATAAACTGCTCTCTTGGTCGGATTCAAATGCTGCAGAATATTCTTTAGGTTTAACAACCAACGGAAATAAACTGCTCTTTTGGGATAAAGATATTTTAATTCCCAATATATTTATTTTTACCCCTTTGGGTGTATAGTATTTTTCTATAATTTTCATTATCTGTCCCTCTTTTCACTCAGGATAGTCTATACCA
>JAFYRQ010000020.1 GCA_017546885.1 Alphaproteobacteria bacterium | reverse complement strand
GTGAATTGTTGGCTAAAGGTAACGGATTGTTCGGTTCGGCCGAACAAACAGGTTCAATAGGTGTGGTTACATTTAACTGTGCTCGCTTGGGCTATGTATATAAAAACAACGAAGCCGGATTGTTTGCACGTGTTGACGAATTGTTGAATATTGCTCGCACATCTTTGGAATTGAAACGTAAAACAATTCAAGAATTGATTGATAAGGGTTTGTTCCCGTTCACAAAACGCTATTTGGGAACATTGAGAAATCACTTTTCTACTGTTGGTGTTAACGGTATCAATGAAATGATTGCTAACTATACCGACGGAAAACACGATATTGGTGATGAGTGGGGACGTGCGTTTGCTGAAAAATTCTTGGATTATATCCGTGCTCGTTTGGTGAAAATTCAAGAAGAAACCGGCCACATGTACAATCTTGAAGCTACTCCGGCCGAGAGTGCTACTTATCGTTTTGCTCGTGAAGATAAAAAACGCTTTATCGGTATTATTCAAGCCGGTACAGAAGAGAATCCGTACTATACAAACTCTTCACAATTACCGGTTGACTACACGGATGATCCGTTTGAAGCATTGGAATTGCAATCAAACTTGCAATCAAAATATACCGGAGGAACCGTTTTGCACCTCTATATGGGACAAAGCATATCTTCTCCGCAGGTTTGCCGTGACATTGTTCGTCGTGTGCTGACCAATTACAGATTACCGTACATTACAATTACTCCGACTTTCTCCGTTTGCCCGAAGCACGGTTATATTTCAGGAGAACACAAATTCTGTCCGAAATGTGATGAAGAACTTTTGGCAGAAAAAAGAAAGGCTGCCGCTTCTGTAGAAGTTGCATAACAAATGTTAATATGATAAAATAATTAATGGAGATAAAAATGACAGTTGTAAATTTTGAAGACATTAAATTAAACGATTCTGAAAGACAGCCTTGCGAAGTTTGGACCAGAGTTATGGGCTATTTGCGTCCGGTTTCTGAGTTCAACAAAGGTAAAAAGTCAGAGTTCTATTCACGCAAATGTTTTTCTGAAAGCAAAGCCGTAATCGGTTGCGGTTGTGAAAACATTTCAAGTATTGCTGCTGAATAATTTATGATGCAAGAACCTATTAGAGTCGGCGGTGTTGAAACTTTCAGCACCGTCGATTTTCCTGAAAAGATATGTGCTACTGTTTTTATGCAGGGATGTCCTTGGCGATGTCCGTTTTGTCATAATGCGATGTTGCAAAATATAAATGTTGATAACGGTTTTGTGTGGTCAAAATTTGTTGAATTTTTGAAAACCAGAACAAAGTTGCTTGATGCCGTTGTTTTCAGCGGAGGCGAACCTTTGGTTCAAAACGGGCTTGAAACAGCTATAAAACAGGTTAAAGATTTAGGTTTTAAAATCGGACTTCACACCGGAGGCTATCGCCCCGAACATCTTGAAAAAATTATGCCTTTGCTTGATTGGGTAGGGTTTGACATTAAAGCCCCGTTTGACATTGAAAAATATGGTAATGCTATCGGTATTAATGCCGAAACACAGCTTTCTGCCGTTCTGAAATCTTTGGACATGCTTTTGGCAAGCGGAATCGATTTTGAATGTCGCACTACTTGTGATCCGCGAATTTTGTCTATAAAAGATATTGACGATATAGCTGATTTCTTGGCAGAAAAAGGTGTAAAAAAGTACTTTTTGCAAAAGTATCGACCGATTCCTTCCGATACGCAAACAAGCGATTCTGATTGCGAAAAATTCTTTACTGATAAAGAGTTTTTATCTTCATTGAAACAAAAGTTTGAAATATTTGCCGTTCGTAAATAATTTAACAAAAAATCCATATTTTTAATAAACAAAAAACTAGACAAAACGATATTTGCGTGCTATTCTGAACGCAATACGAATATTTGTACCCATTCAAACGGAGACTTAAAATGAGCGAAGAAGATAAAAAAATTGCAGAAAAATTAGCAGATTTAAATTTGCCGGAAGATTTTTTAGCTAGTGAAGGATTTAAAAGTTTAGATGTAAATGCTGATGCCGAATTGACTGATGAAATAAGAGCAAAAATCAGCAATGCTAAGGAACAATGGGACGAAGCTCAAAAAGCATCAGAAGGACACGGCGATGCACAGCCTGTTCAAGGTGAAATTAAAGATGGTGATTCTTTAGAAGGCGGAGATCAGAAACCTGCTGAAAAAACTGATGAACTGGCTGCTGATGAAATTCAGTTAGTAGGTAATGAGGGCGACGTAAATGTTGATCAAGATTGGGTTCAACGCTACGAAGCTATTATGAAGCAATATGCTGCCGACAATCAACAGGAATGGGTTCGTGAAGAAAAAAATGAAGAAGGTCAACCTCACGAAGGACTAAAAGGTAAAATCGGCGAAGCCGAATATCACTTTACCGCTCCTGATAAAGCAAAGTCTAATCTTGCCGGTATTGATGGTGTTGTCGCTCTTGCGAGCAAAACCGGTCAAAGTCTTGCTTATAACGAAAAATGGAGTGATGAGTTTAAGGCAGAGGTGTTAAAAGCTTGTGAAAAATATGGTGTTTCTATTGAGGGTATGCCGGAACAAGTAAAAGAAAACACAGAAGAAAAAGAAGAACCTGCACCTGCGCCTGTTGAAAAAGAAGAACCTGAAAGTACATACAGATTAGATCCTAAAATAGCTGCCGCTAAAATGAAAGGACTTTATGTCAGAACGGATGATGCTGATGAAGGTAAAAAAGCTACAAAAGTAAAAGCATTAGAAACTGAAATTAAAAAACAAGAAGAGTTACTGGCCGGTAGAGCTTATCAGGTTACAGGAGAAGAAAAAGCTACTGCAGATTTGTTAATGCAAAAGTATGTTTTAGCTCAAAGACAAGGAAATCAGGAAATGGCAGATACTTGCGCACTTGCTTTACAACGTTATGGTGTTGATAAAATTGAGCGAGTTCCCAATAGTGACGAAGGTATAGTTAAAGTTACCGGTAAACCTTATTCTGAACGTACTGATGAAGAAAAAGGCAAAATTAATGAAGCTATGGATAAAGCTTTGCCGAAGAAACAAGAGCAGTATAATCCGGAAGTCTTTCAGCAACTTGCTCAAGCTAAACAGGCCGGACAAGTACACTAAAAACATATCTCGTGTTGTTAATTATTAATAATTTGTAAAAAACGTACAAATTTGACAAAAAAGTGCTTGTCGCTATAATCTTTTTGTGTTATAGTGCTTGCAAAATCAGGAATTAAACAGGAGACAAAACTATGGACGCAAAAAGAGCCGCCCAAATTATAAAGTCAGGAAACTTTAGTGCGAATGACTTTCAGACATTATATGCCGCATTAAACGGTAAAGCAGAATTTGCAGAAGAATTTAACGAATTGCGTAAAGCAATGTTAAAGTCTTATGCCGATGGCGAAAGCATTGAAGTAAATCAATCCGGAAAAGTTGATCAACAGGATGTTATGGTTGTTGACCAAAATACCGGCGATTCCGTGAGCCAAGAAAAACAGTTGAAAGATGTTGAGCCGTGGAAAATTCAACGTCGCCAAGAAATTATGCAATGGGCAGCCAAAAGTAAAAATAATGAAATTACTGAAATCAAGGCCAATAAAGATGGTTTGAATACATCTTTCAAAGACGGAACACAAGTGAACTTTGTTGCGGAAAATCATGTTTCGGTTAAAACTCCTGAAGAACCGAAAGCACAAAACTTTGATATGGTTGTTGCATTAGCTAAAAACAGCAATAAAAAAGTTAAGCTCGGCGAAAATATGTCTCCTGAATTTCGTGCAGCTTTGATTGAGGCTTGTGCAAAAGCAAATGTTCAAATCAGCAATTTGTCGATTGAAGATTTAGATACATATATGAAATTCTTGCCCAAGCAAGAAGAAAAGCAAGTATTGAATGTTGTTGAACAAAAAACACAAACTCAAACAGACCAAGTTCGTCAACAACAACCGGTTGCCGAAAAGCCGGCAGTTACTCCTGTTGCAGAGAAAAAAGGTAAAGAAACACCGGCAGTTGAAACAAAAACAGAAGTAACATCTGCTCCTAAAGATAACGGAATTGCACAAGTTGTTGCTGCCGTTGCCGCAAATGCTGCGGCTCGTGAAGCAGCTGCGGCTACTGTCACAACAGAACCGAAACCTGTTACCAAAAAAGCAGCTAAAGATAAGGGTAACGAAAGAATTGCGGAATTAGCTGCCGAAGCTGCTGCGATTGCTCGTGAAATACAGGAAATGGCTTCTAAGCAAGTTAAAAAAGAACAAGAACCTAAACCTGTAACAGAAAAACCTGTTGTTCAACAACCTGCACAAGGCGGAAAAAAGGAAGAAGAAATTGCTTTCATTCCTGTCGCTCGTTCATTAGAAAAAGAATTAGAAGAACAACCTGTTGAAGAACAAAAACCGGCGGCAAAAACAACAGAAAAACCGAAAACTGCCGAAAAAGGCTCAAAAGGTAAAACAAAAGGTGGAGTTGTAGTTCCTGTGATAACAGAAAAACCTGTTGCAGAACAAGAAAAAGGAACCGCTGAAACTCCCGTTACAGATCAACCCGGTCCTCAATCTCAAGGTGCTGTTAGTAGAACAACAGACACCGGAAACAAACAACCGGCACCAAAAACTACTGAGAAAAAACAAGAGCCGAAAAAAGAAGGTTTTTGGTCAAAATGGGGCAGAAAAATTAAGCATGCCGCAATTATTGCCGGCGTAGCTGTTGCTTCGTTCTTTGTAGGTCGTTGCAGCAGTACTCCGACAGAGCAAGGAACAGGCGGTAATGACGGCGGAAAAACTCCGACAGAAGTTGTTGTAAAACCGACAGTTACTCCGATAGTTGCCGATACATTGCAAAATGATGACAATGAAAAAGATCTTCAATTCAGATTAGCTCCTACAAAATGGGATGCAAGTATGGGGATTACCGAAGCTCAATTTAATAATATGTACAATATTATTCACAAACATGATGCTGATGGTGAATTGTGGAGCAGAATGCACCTTAATGCGCAGCTGCATGCAGCAGAGTTCAGTATGGATGAAAATAATCCGATGACTGCAGAACAGTTTATGTTCAAAACTCTTCGTATGGCCGCATGGACCAATAAACTTAACGGAAAAATTTGTGAAACTCACAATGCGGAATGGGCATATAATTACAGCGGTGCATTTGGTCACGTTTTAGGCCCGACAATGGGAGTATTAAAATGTGGTGACCATATTGAGGCCGAAACATTGGAAAAAGCAAAAATTATGTTGAGTGCAGTAGGTAAAAACGGAAGTATCAATGTGTTCACATTGGACAAAGTTGTTGCCGGCACATCAAGATTTAATAATCACGATGAACAAGGTTGGATTATCGGTACAACCAGAAATGTTATGACCGGAATTGATGTTGATTGCGGAAGAGAATCAGAAGTAGAGTTTAATCGTGGCGGAGCCGTAACTCCAAAACCACAAATTAAACCTCAAGAAAAACCGCAACCTCGTAAAGTTGTACAACAAGACACCGTTGTTGTTAAGAAAGATCCTGTGACAATCGAAATACCCGGAGATACAACAGTGGTTAAGAAACCGGATGTAGTTATCGAAATCCCGGGAGATACAACTGTGGTTGTTCCGACCAGAGCAGTTCCTGAAAAACCGCAACCGGAAGAAAAAATTGAAGTAAGCATCGGTTCAAGAGCAAACTTGAGCGCTCGTCCGGCTGCTGAAGCTGTTGAACATACTCAAGAAGTTATTAATAACGGAAGTGAGCAAAATATGACAGCTGCTCAACGCAGACAAGCTCGCAAAATGGCAAAAGAAATGCTTAAAAACGGCAGAATTGACCAAAAAACCTATGATGCAATGCTTGAGCAAATCAAGGAACCGACAGCAAGAAACAATACTCCGATAACTACCAACACCGGAAGAGACTAGAAAGCTGTTTGATTTCTGAATAATAAAAAATAGCACCGATATTAAATCAGTGCTATTTTTTTCGTTTATCCGATATAATTTCTTGTAAAGCGAGGGTTTTTGCCGATTCTGGATAATATTTCATATCCGATTGTTCCCGCATCACGTCCTATATCATCAAGAGTATAAAAGTCGTTTATTATTTCAGCCATATCTCCGACTTGTAAATTTTCTACATCGGTAACATCACATATAATATTATCCATGGAAATTCTTCCTAATATACGAGCTTCCTGAATCTTATTGTTTACATTGAAAAACACTTTTCCCTTGTTGGATAAAGAACGAGGAATCCCGTCTCCGTAACCGATGGATACAATGGCAATTTTTCTGTCGGTTGCAGCTCTGTATGTAACGGAATAACCGACAAAATCTCCTTTTTTCAATTTTGCTATATCAAGAACCGGAGCAACAACTTTTATGCAAGGTAACATTTGATTGGTTCGATATGGTGCTGTATTGATACCATACATGGCAGCTCCTAATCTGACCATATCTTTTTGGAAGTTTTCGCCCAAAAATGTTCCGTCTGACGCAGATAAGGTTGCTTTCAATTTTGGAAAGAAACGTTCTTTTAATTCATTAAAACGCATAAGTTGGTGTTCATTCATAAAGTGTTCTTTTTCATCACCGCAAGCCAGGTGTGATAACACCATTGAAAATTCTTTTTTATCATTTTCGGATAATTGTTCTAATTCTTCCTCTCTGAAACCTAAACGATTAAGTCCTGTCTCGATTTGTATTAAGGGTTTGACCCCTTTAATTTTGTTGTTTTTCCAAAACTCGAATTGTTGAGAATTTGCAATTACCGGTGTCAGTTTGGCTTTTTGAAAAGATTCTAAACTGTCTTCGCCGATTCCTTGTAAAACAAAAATATCCGAATTACCGACGACCGGTCTTATCTTTTCACCCTCAATACCGTGCGCAACAAAAAAATTATGACAACCGACACTATAAAGTTTTTCCGCAACTTTTTCTGCTCCTATTCCGTAGGCATCGTCTTTTACTACGGCAGCGGCTATAGCTTTAGGAGAAATTGAGTGCAACAACTTATAATTCTTAACGATATTATCAAGATTTATTTCCAAAATCGGTCTTGTCAAAATACTCATAACTTCTTATTATCCTTTGTATAAAATTTATTTGAAAGCAAATTGTATGGATTTTATCGATATACATATTCACTTGCAAGACTATAAAACAAACTTTGCCACAGATATAGTAAAAAAAGCGCAAACATTAAACTATAAAAAACTGCTTTGTGCAGGAATTTCGGAAAAAGATTGGGACAAAGTTGCAAAATGGACAGACTTATACCCTGATATGATAGTTCCTGCTTTCGGAGTTCATCCATGGCAAATTGCAGATATAAGTGATAATTGGGATACTTTACTATGCTCATATATAGAAAAATATCCGCAAGCCATAATCGGAGAAACCGGAATAGACGGTTTAAAAGAAAATCCGCAACAGCAGAAACAAATATTTGTTCAACATATCGAAATGGCTCAACAATATAATCGTCCTTTGATAATACATGCAGTAAAAGCTGTTTCTTACTTTGATGATTTATGGAATAAACTGCCTGAAAAATTTATGTTTCATTCTTTTAACGGCAAAGTTGAACACTTAAAAAATATATTATCTAAAAACGGATATGTGTCGTTTAGTGCCTCGATATTAAAAAATAAAGATTTTGAAAAAATAGTGCAAAACGTTCCTGTTAAAAAGATTTTAGTGGAAAGCGACGGACCTTACCAACCTTTTGAAAAAGGTACAATATCTACTCCGTTTTTTATTCCGGAATTGCTAAAATATATTGCCAAAGCTCGTAAATGCGATTATGAAGAACTGGCTTATCAAATATATCAAAATTCTTTGGAGTTTATCAATGTCAGATAATCGTTTTATGCGTACAAAAGCTCTGTTGGGTGATGAAAGTTTTTCTCATTTAAAAAACTCATCGGTTATGATTGTGGGACTGGGGGCCGTCGGCGGATATACTTTAGAAGCTTTAGCCAGAGCAGGAGTAGGAAAACTCATCTTGGTTGATTTTGATAAAGTCGAAGAAACAAATATAAATCGTCAAATTTTGGCTTTGGAATCCACTCTCGGACAATCAAAAGCAGAAGTCGCCGCACAAAGAGTAAGAGATATAAATCCTGATTGCCAAGTTGTTATAAAAGAGCTGTTTGTAAATAACGAAACTTTACCCGCTCTTTTAGAAGAAAAAACAGATTTTGTTATTGATGCTATCGATTCGCTAAATCCTAAATGCGGATTGATGGAAATGTTGGTTAATAAGAAAATACCTTTTATTTCCTCAATGGGAGCAGCCTTAAAAACGGATGCCTCTTGCATAAAGCTTCAACCTTTGCATAAAACTTCAAATTGTCATCTTGCTCGTTTTATTCGTAAAAGGCTGAAAAGAAGAGGTGTTGATATAAGTAAGATAATGTGCGTATCTTCAGACGAACAAATAAATATTCCCGATACGGCACTTTTTATTAATGAAGACGAACTTCCTGCCGACAACACAAGAGTCCGTCATACAATGGGCTCACTTCCGACAATAACCGCAATTTTCGGACTTATTATTGCTAATGCGACTATACTTTATCTTTCCAAATTAAAAAAATTTTAAGATTGATATTTTAATATTGTGCCGAAGGGAAGGACTGTCGCTATGAAAATGATTAAACCTGTTGTTAATATATCTAAAATTATGAATGCTCACGACGTAATTGTTTGTGGCTTAAATGGTGTTATATATGACGGCAACAGTTTTAGTTCCGATGCCATTGATGCTCTTATTCGTCTTCGCAAAAACGGTAAACAAGTCGTTTTGTTAAGTAATACTTCTATGCGAATTTCCGAGTTGGTGGATAAACTGTATGCGTCTCGAATTTCTCCGATGGTTTTCAATAATATTATAACAATGGGAGAAATTTTGCACTACAAGTTAAGTTCTTCCAATAGTCAATATGTTGCGCTGGGTAAACAGTATTACAATTTAGGTGACGAACAAGATAACGGAGTTTTTGAAGGTCTCGGTTATCAAAGTGTTGAAAATTATGCTCGTGCAGAATTTTTGTATGTAGGTCAAACATCAAAAACAAGAGCTTTAACACCTGATGTTGTTGAGGTTTTGAGCCATTCGGCAAGTTTAGGTATCCCGATGCTTTGTGTCGGAAATGATATTTCGGCATTTGTCAATGGTGAAATAGCTAATGCTTCCGGAGCATTTGCAGAACAATATGCGGTATTGGGCGGAAAAATAATCACTATCGGTAAGCCAGATAAAACGATAATAGAATACGCATTGGAACCGTATAAAAAACTGGAACGTAACAAAATATTGATGATAGGTGACAGTATTCAAACCGATATTAAGGCTGCAAACGTAGCCGGAATATCCAGTGTTTTGATAACAAAGGGGATTCATGTAAATTATCTTGGCGAAGGATATATTCCCGATGTTACAAAAACCAGAGAACTATCATCTACTACCGGCGCATATCCCGATTATATCATATCTAATTTGCGGTGGTAATTTCTTCTGCCAAAATCGATATTTCTAACCATTGGTTTTCGGCTTCGGATTTCTGATTTTCGAGTTCTTTCAGTTCTTCACTCAATGCAAAGAATTTTTCTTTGTTGTTTTGGTATAAATCCGCATCAGCCAATTCGTTGGTAATATCGGCAATTTTCTTTTCAATTTCTTCGATTTGTCCCGGCAAAACCTGTAAAAGCCTTTGTTGGTTATAGGAGAGTTTTTTCATGCTTATAAATTTAGGCTTTTCCTGTTTTTCTTGCGGTTTGCTTTTTTCTGTTTTTTTATCTTTTTCGACTTGAGGGGACAGTTTTGCTAAAACGTCACTATAACTTCCGACGTGTTCATCAATGGTTCCGTCGCCTTTCATATAAATTACGGACGTGACCAATTTATCCAAAAAGTCTCTGTCATGGCTGACGATAATCATTGTTCCGTCATAGTCACTTAACATTTCTTGTAAAAGGTCAAGCGTATCCATATCCAAATCGTTTGTCGGTTCATCCAAAAGCAAAAAATTTGACGGTTGAGCAAGGACTTTAGCCAACATTAAACGATTCTTTTCTCCTCCGGATAAGGCTGCTACCGGAGATTTTGCTTGTTCGGGAGTAAATAAAAAGTCTTTTAAATATGCAACAACATGTCGATATGAGCCTCTTACCCAAATATGGTCGCCTTCATCACAAAGAGTTTGCCACAAAGTTTTTTGAGGGTTTAGGGTAAAACGATTTTGGTCAAAATAAGCTTCTTGAAGATTTTTACCGATACGAGTAAAACCGGAATCAGGTTCAAGCTTTTTAGTCAGCAGTTTAATCAAAGTTGTTTTTCCGGCTCCGTTAGGACCGACAATTCCGATTCTGTTTCCGCGGATAATTTTGGTAGAAAAGTCTTTTACAATTTCTCTGTTTCCGAAACTTTTGCAAATATGCTTAGCCTCAATTACTAACTTTGATTTCCATGCAGTATTTTCAATATCCATATTAACCGAACCGATTTGTTTTATCTGTTCTCTGCGTTCTTGTCTGAGTTGCAAAAGACGACGTAAACGTCCTTGATTTCGTCTTCTGCGAGCTGTAACTCCTTTATGTAACCACTCGGTTTCTTCAGCAAGTTTTTTGTTCAGATTTTTTTGTGCTATAATTTCTTGCTCAATAATTTGGTCTTGCCACGCTTCAAAAAACTGAAATCCCTTATTGTTACGGTGCATAATTCCTCGGTCAAGCCAAAAGGTGGTGCGAGAAACATTACATAAAAAACGTCTGTCGTGGCTTATGACAACAACTGCACCTGAATAAGATGCAATAAGCTTTTCTAAAAATTCAATAGTCGGCATATCTAAATGGTTAGTCGGCTCATCCAGTAATAAAATATCCGGCTCACTTATCAAAGCCTTAGCCAATGTCGCTTTTCTTCTTTCTCCACCGGAAGAAAATTCAGGATTTTGTTCTGCGGCTATTGATAATTGGTCAATTAATATTT
>JAFYRQ010000019.1 GCA_017546885.1 Alphaproteobacteria bacterium | reverse complement strand
GCACAAAAGCCGAGCCGAGGACGAGTTAGCGTGTTTGGTAATAATGTTAATTTTACCAATCGCAATTCTTTGGCTATGTTCAGACGTCGAATCGGAGTTGTGTTTCAAGATTTCCGATTATTGGAACATACGTCGGCTTTTGATAACGTAGCCTTGCCGTTGCGAGTATGCGGTATGGGAGAAAAAGAGATAAAAAAACGCGTTAATGAGTTATTGCGTTGGGTGGAAATAGATCGAAGCACATCAGCGCTTACATCTACCTTATCCGGTGGTGAAAAACAACGTGTGGCGATAGCTAGAGCGGTGATTAATCGTCCTGATATTTTGCTTGCCGACGAACCTACGGGTAACGTGGATAATGATATTGCACCAAAATTGATGAAGCTGTTTGTTGAGCTTAATCGTTTAGGTACGACTGTGGTTATCGCAACTCACAACGAAAATCTTATTCGTGATTTTAAATATCCTTGTATTCATCTGAAAAATAAAGGACTTTCAATCATAAAACCGGGGGAGCGCACAGATGATATGGAAATTTAAATCTTTGCGTGACAGAGAATTACCCTTATCAAAAGACAGTTCTAATCTGTTTTTGAAAGTTATGATATCTATTTCGGTATTTTTGTTTTCGGTAACATTGGCCGGTGTTTTATCAATCAACTCGATGTTGGTTAACTGGAACAGCAGTATTTTGGGCTCTTTAACGGTTCAAATTATTCCCGAAAGCAGTGTGGATAAAGAAAAAGCTCGTAACGAGACCATAATTCAGGAGCAAAGAACGGTTGCAATGCTTGAAGCTATGCCAGAAGTTCAAAAGGTTACTCCGCTCACGGACGAACAGTTGCAAAGACTTTTGAAACCTTGGTTGGGAGATGATATAAATACCGGTGATTTGCCTATGCCTCGTTTGATAGACGTCAGGTTGAAGCCCGGAGCCGATGTTGATTTTAATATTTTGGCTCAAAAGTTAGCACATATTGCACCGCAAGCATCTTTGGATAATCATAAGTTATGGCTCAATAAGTTGATAAATTTTGCGGCCGGATTAAAAATGTTGGCTCTGGCGGTATTGCTACTGGTTGTTTGCGTAACATCGGGAGCGATATTCTATACCACACAAACAAGTTTAGGGTTGCATAAAGATGTGATTGAAATTTTACACCTTATGGGAGCAAAAGACACATATATTGCTCAACAATATGCAGTCAGAACAGCTTGGCTTGGTGGTGTCGGCGGGGTTATCGGAGTAGCTATATCAATACCGGTTATCTTTTTGATTGCTCACTTGGCGCAACAAATTGAAGGCGGTATTATTAATGAAGCAAATCTTTCAACCGGTGCATGGATAATAATTTTGAGTTTGCCGTTATTTTCATCTTTGGTGGCAATGCAGACAGCATATTATACGGTAAAACGCACATTAGAAAGAATGATGTAAATGATTACCAAAAAACAAATTGCATTTATTCTTATATTGTTCTTGCTTTGGTTTAGCGGATTTGTTGCGTTCAATCATCGTATAAATGATTTTAAGATTGATGATACTCAAAAAGTTGATGCGATAGTTGTTTTGACCGGAGGCAGAAATCGCCTTAAAGAAGCGGTTAAGTTGCTGAATAATAAAAAAGCCGACAAGATGTTTATTTCCGGTGTGTATAAAGACACATCATTGAAATCGTTACAAAAAAGAAAAGATGTAGAAATTATAAATTCGGAAAATATAACTTTGGATAAAAAGGCTACAAATACTGTTGAAAATGCGATAGAAGTGTCGCATTGGGTTAAAGAAAATAAAATTAAATCGATATATTTGGTAACTTCAAATTATCACATGCCTCGCAGTATGGCAGAATTTGGTTATTATAATCCAAAGTTAGAGATTGTTGCTTATCCGGTTTTTTCGGATAAGGTGTCGAAAGATTGGTGGAAAAGTTGGCGAACATTTACTTTGTTAGCCGGAGAGTATAATAAATTTTTGTACGTTTTGTTATCAAACGGTTTGGTTATCGAAAAGGAGGATTAAGATGAATTTTATACGCTCTTTATTGGGAAATATTTGGACTTACGGTGTTATCGGCTTTTCGGTAATAGTCTGTTGTACGATAGGCTGGTTTATGCCGCAAAAATGGCATTGGCACTGGTGGTGTAATAAAATGTTGCCGACAGTATTGTGGGGATTGAGAGTGTTCGGCGGTCTTTCGGTAGAATTTAGAGGCTTGGAAAATATACAAGATGGAGCAATTTATGCCTCTAAACACCAATCCGCATGGGAAACTTATGCTCTTCCGACTGTTGTAAAAAAATGCACTATGATATTAAAAAAAGAGCTGACTTATATTCCGCTTTTCGGATGGGCACAAGCATTGTACGGAATGATTCCGGTGGACCGCTCTGCCGGCGCAAGTGCGATGAAAAAAATGTTGGCTTCCGCTAAAAAAGAAGTTGAAAAAGGACGTCCTATTGTTATCTTTCCTGAAGGGCACAGAGTTAAAGCCGGCACCTGTTTGAAATATAAGCCCGGATTTTTGTTCTTGGCACAAAGTTTGAAAATGCCGATAGTTCCTGTTGCCTTAAACAGCGGTATGTTTTGGCCGAGAAGTTCTTTCAGTCACCTTTCGGGCAAGATTATTGTTGAGTTTATGCCGGCTATGACCGTTGAGGGAGACAAGAACGAATTTATCGAAAGATTACAAAAATGTATTGAAGATAAGTGCGAAGAATTAAATCAGGAAACTATAAAAAATTATCCCGAAACTAAAGCGAATTATTACGGCGATAAGTAAAGTAAAACCGCTCTGATTTCAGGGCGGTTTTTATTTTAATAAACACATTTGAACGAAACATTTTCTTCTGCAAACTTTTTCTTTAAATATTGATTTTTCGTTTTAATCATATACTTTTTATACATGTTATTCTAATCAAGGAGCCTATTATGAAAAGCAAGCTATTTTCTATTCTTTTAACCGGAACGTTTCTAACAACACAAGCTGTTGCAAATACAGTTGTTAACTCTTATGAAAAACTGTCAGATGAGCTAAACAACTCTGCAACGGCAGATGTGACTTTAGATATGAATGGTCAAGGTATTAATTTGGATAATATATCCGGAGTGACAATCACTAAAGACCAGAGAGTAACTTTTTTAAATATAGATTCTTGGAGCGGTACTTCGCAAAATGTTATCAATCAAGGTGTCGCAAGCTTTAACAATGTTGTATTTAAAAATAATGACATAAAAATGGCAAGTGGTAACAACGGTGGTGGCGGTATTATCAAAAACATAAACGGATATATTGCAGAAATTAATAATGTAACATTTGATAATAATAAGGCTGTTACTTCGGCAGATTTATGGGGCGGAGTTATTAATAACAAAAACGGAGTGATTGATGTTATAAAGGATTCTGTCTTTTCCAATAATTTTGCATATTCAGAAACGCAAGCTCCTCATGGTGGTGTAATATTCAATAATTCCGATAGCGAAGGAAAAGGGATAATCAAGCTCATAGATAATGTTACTTTTGAAAATAATTCTATGACATCTGCTATTGACAAGGATAGAGGTGCTCATGGTGTGGCTATTGACAATAATGTAGGAGGAGTTATTGAAAAAATCACTAACTCAAAATTTATTAGTAATAAAGTCTATCGTACCGGAGAAGAAGAAAAACAAACCGACAACTATCATGCATCAGCTGGAGGATTAGATAACTATGGTTATATTGGAGAAATTTCCAATACTATCTTCCAAGGTAATAGTTCTTCAGTTGAATCTGTCTCGGCAAGTACAGGAAGCGGAGCTATTATGAATATATATGCTACGCAAGTAGGTGCCACAGGAAGAATAGATAAAATTATCAATGTAAAATTTATTAATAATTATACACAACACCTAAATGGATCTGCACATAGTGGGGCATTATCAACAATGGGCTCTGATGAAAATGGTAGAAGTCATATCGGTGCTATGGAAAATATTTTGTTTCAGGGAAATTATGCACAAGGAGGTATGAATGAAAGTAGCTATATCGGAGCTTATGGTGGGGCATTAGTTAATAGTGGTTATATAGGCAGTATCTCCGGTAAATTTATAAACAACCATGTTGAAAATACTAAGGGCGTTTCTCATGCTTACGGTGGAGCCATCGATAATACAAATATTAACGGAGAAATAGGAACCATTAAAGCAGATTTTACCGGTAACTATAGCAAAACCGTCGGAGGTACGGCCAATGGAGGTGCTATTAATAATCGAAAGTCAGCAACAATAGGAGATATTATAGGTGATTTTTCAGAAAACTACAGTATTTCTGAAACAGGCGAGGCAAGTGCAGGAGCAATTATGCAGCTTGGTAATAATACAGATAGTGCGACAATATCTTCTATATCAGGTAATTTTAGAGGAAATTATGCTAAATCTTCAGCAAGAGCAACCGGAGGTGCTATTAATAATAACTCTTATGCTGT
>JAFYRQ010000002.1 GCA_017546885.1 Alphaproteobacteria bacterium | reverse complement strand
GTCGCGGTTAATAATATAACCAGTATCATTTGTATTCCTATACCGATATTTGATATTTTATCGCTTATCGGTTTTAAGATATGATACATAAAGCCCCACAACAGCATATACAATAACAAAGACGGTGCAGCGATTTTGTTATATTTTTTTATTTTCTTCTGTTGTTCTATTTTATTTTTTTCAACATTTTCTTGCGAGAGCTCGTCAATAGCAACTCCTCGAATTGTTTGCGGTTTTTGATGTTCTTTTTTTACGGCAGAAAGTTTGTCTTTTATTTTGTTTTCCATTAAGCACAGACCGCATCCTTTTGAGGTAAAATATACGTGATTAGGATTTTTTTTGCATCGACGTACATTAGAAAGAAGTTTTCTTAAGTGTTTTTCCCATTCTTGAGCTGTCGGTCTGTTTAACCCCTTAACAAATGCTCGGTCAAATAATTCTAATGTTTCGGCAGTGAAAGAATCATGAATAGAATACGGATGCGGATTTTGATAACTGTCCCCCCATGAACCATAAGCATAGTGATAATGAGTTATACGCTCTTGAATAGTAAAGTTAACATCTTTTTGTTTTCTCGGAGTGCCTGAAAACGGGTGAATACCGTTGTTCAATAATTTGAATATAATAACGGCTAACGCAAATTTATCTTGTTCTTCTCCCATTTCGTCACATCTTTGCGACATTCCTTCCGGATAGATATATTCTTCACTGACAAGTTCGGCAGGATAACGATTTTTTTCTCCCTTTATTGAAAATCCGTCGCTGTCTAACATAGAGATAAGCATGCTTTCTTTATACACATATACGTTAGACGGTTTTAAATCGACGATATAATGTCCTTTTTCGTGGAGTGCCGCAACCATGGAGCTTAAATTACAGGCAATTCTGATACGATATTCATAGTTTTCGGAAAGACCGAGTTTTTGACGAGTTGCTCTTTGCATAAAATGGTCGAGTGAGGCCGATAAACTAAGATCAATTCGAGGCATAAGGTAACCGACACAATATCCTTCTTCGTTTTCGAGTAAGGCATCAGGCCAAGCAATTTGTATATATTTTTCTCCGCCTTTCATTTTAAATTCTTTGCCGTTTTTCAATGCAGGAGAAAATGACGGGCGATTTAGCAACATTGCCTGTAATTTTTCACGGTTTGTACTGCTTTTAGACAAGTCGTGAAAAATTTTAGCAACAAGCTCCGGATGTTCTTTTACTTCAACGATTTTTCCGGCAGCTCCTCCTCTGTTTATAGTTGCTCCCAAAGTGATGGTTTTGCATGAACCGTCACCGAAAACAGCACTATAAGATTTTAAAAATTCTGACATCATAGCTTTGCCCACAGAAATGTTTTGTCATCGTGATTAATTTTTTGAGCTTGCGGTGTGCTCAAGGTGTTTTTTAATGCTCGTGCAGCTTTGGTCTTGCAAGGTTCTTTGGTTAAGAATCGGTCAATCGGCATCAAAAAACGGGATTCTATTCCGTTAAAATCGGGAGTAAACGAAAAACCGGTAACTCCGTCACTCATCATCATAATGGTATGAGCTTTTTCGAAATTTGTAAAACGAATACATTCTCTCCAATCATCCATTGTATAGAAATATGTTTCGCAAGAAAAAATGCCGTTTTCGGGTTTTGATGTTACATATTTGGTAAAATCATTTCCGGTAAAAGCCAGAGCGGCACCATCGCCGATATGGAAAAATATGCCTTGATTTTTGTGATATACGACACCGACAACCGTAGCGGCAAAAGACATAATTCCTCTGGTGTTGTTTTTTGAATTCAATCGGTGGAAAAATAATTTTTCTCTGGCAATTTCGATAGAATTTATAATGGATGTTTTTATATCCTTAAAAGGTACATTAGGCAGTAAATCTATAATTGTATCGCATAATATTTTTGCTCCTATGCGTCCGTATTTGGCAGAACCTGCACCATCAGAAAGAATCGCAACGAAGTTATCGCCTTTGGTGGCATAACGGCAATAATCCTGACAAGGAATATTGCGGACTTTGTGAGAAGGTCCGGTTACGCAAGCAGATAAAACTCGTATGCGATTATATTTATTCATCCCAATTTCCCGTATCATCCAACAAATCCGAAGCATTAGGTGCTGCAATAGAAATACAAGATACACTTCGGCTTAGCCATAAGAAAAATTCGGTAAACTTCAAACCGCTTAAACGTTTAGGCTTGATAACTGAGAATTTTCCCAGTTTATCAAGGTTAGCGCCCTCAGTTCCTACGGTATGAACAATTACTTTTTTGTGTTCTTGTGCTTCGCAACATTTTTTTGCTATGCTTTCCCAATCATAATCAGTAGGTTCACCGTCACTGATTAAAAATATCCATGGTCTTTTAGATGTAATTCCGCAGTTGTCATAAAGATCTTTTTGTTCTTCAATCTTTTTTAATGCTGTTTCCATAGCCTTGCCTAAAGGAGTTAATCCTCCGGCTACCATTTCGGGAGCGGTAAAGTTCATTGCGTCTATCCAGTCCGCAGAAATTTCTATTTCGTCTTTTCCGAAAGCTTTAATAATGAGAAGTTGAACACGAGAACTTGCATCAATGTCTTCTTTTAATTCTTTTTCGAGAGCTTTCAAACCTATGTTTAGTTGTTTTATGGGTTCTCCTCTCATTGAGCCGGAGCAATCTAAAACAAGAACACAGGGGGTTCTTTCGTTTGCATTATCGGCAAACTCAACATAAGGAATCATTTCATCAATAAAATTATTATCGGCACTCATTTTTCTTTCCTTAATTTTTTGGGTAACTGTGCGGATATCCGCTGCCTTCTATAACAATCGGAGCAGATACTTTTCCGCATCCGCTTACTGTTATAATCAAACTTAATAACAACGCTGTAAATATGATTTTGGAATAATTAAGCATATTTTTTACCTTTTGCTTGTAATATTACACATGATTGCTATATACTAATCCATATAAGATTAATTACAAAATATAAAAAAACAGTTATTAATAAGAAGATGAAGAATTTATTTAAAATATGCTTGTTTTTTGTACTGCTTCTGAATGCCAATAATGTTTTGGCGGACAGAGGGGCAAATATTTATGAATATCCGCGAGATTTACCTCAAAAAGAAATTGTGGGAGAAACCGGAAAAAAGTTTAAGCTAAACGATTTTGCCGGGGATTTTGTTATAGCTGTTTTTTGGTCAAGACGTTGTGTGCCTTGTTTGAGGGAGATGAAAATCTTAAATAAATTCTCACAGAAAACAAAAAATGACGGTATAAGAGTTGTATTAATATCTCCTGAAAAAGAATGGGTTGGCGGTTTTGAGGAACAAAAAAGATTCTTAAAACGATTTGGCGGAGATGATTTGGAAATTTATGTTGATAAAAATGGTGATTTAGCTTCGGCATTCGGTATTTTTTCATCTCCCGTCAGCATACTTATAAGCCGCGGCTCCAAAGAAATAGGAAGAATCCGCGGCTCGATAAGATGGGATAAATCTGCGGTAGTTGAATATTTCTATCAACTTAAAGCAGAAAAGGGTTAATCGCTTAAATGTAATTTCGGGAACAAATCTTTTCCTAAACTCAAGCGACTGCGTTGAGTATCGATAGATGTTGCCAAATTAAGTTTTCCGGTTTTGACGATTGCTCTTACCTGGTCGCCTTGTGTGGTGTCCGGATTAGCAAATACATAGGAAACATGCGGCATTTTGTTTTTAATACCGGATAATGTTTGGTGTAATACTGCCAACATACCACGTGAAAACAGGTCATAAGCCAATTCTTCCGACATTCCTGAAGAAGCAGCATATTTTACGACAGAGTTGATGGCATCGGTAACGTTGTTAGCGTGAATACTGGATAAAACAAGGTGTCCGGAAGTACAAGCACGCAAAACTTCACTTGCGGTATCAGGAGTTCGAATCTCACCTACCATAATGAAACGGGGTTTTGAACGGAGTGCTGATTTCAAGCAATCTCCCCAATTTCCGTTAACAGGCTGAGTTTGTTTACAAAGAGCAATACTGCCGTTTACCGCATTATAAGTTCCATCCAGAGGCATTTCTGACGGATCTTCAATGGTGTAAGCAAATCCTCCTTCCGTAACCAAAAACTCTTTCATCAATGAAGATATGGAAGTTGTTTTACCGGCTCCGGTCGGTCCGGACCACAGAATAAGACCTGCAGTGTTGCTTAAAGATAATAAATATTTACGAAGTTCAACGGGAAAACCTAAAGAAGAAAAAGCCGGAACTTCCGGTGGCATTTTACGAGCACAGTATTGTACACCATATATGGAAACGGTTCTCTCCACACGGTATAAGATTCTGTTATACAATACTGAATAACTGGGATTGTGTCCGTCATAACTTTTTTCTACTTTATCAAAAAAATAGTTAAAATCGTCCGGTTTGAATCTCATTAAACCGTTAGGTGTTCTTCCATCGGGAATATAAGCACTTCTGTCCGGAGTAATGTATATATCAGAAAAAGGTACTTCATTAACTGTAGCCATTTGTCATTCCTTCTTTAGTCGATAGTTTCGTCAGGATAAATTCCGTAAACAGAATCTCTTTTTATCCAGCCTTTGATTTCTGAAAATTTAACTAAACAAAAATTCTTATGTTTAGGACATTTTTCAACTTTGCCGATAACCTGATCTTCTGCTTTGGCAATAACTTCAGATCCGCTGTCAGGTTTAGCGTATATATTGGTGATTCCTTTTTGAATAATTTTAACCCAACGAGAGTTGATGAATTTGTTTTTATGAATCCATGCTTCCGAATCTTCCCAATCTTTTATTTTTACCCAGTCGCCATACTCAAGTACAATTTCAACCGGGGCATTTTTTTGTTTATATACCCATTCTACCGGATAGTGACCGGCAGGACCGCTTCTTGCATTTATTACACCATATTTCAACGAAACCATTCTCGGAATAGCGGTGTTGTGGTTTTTTTGTTGTTTTTGCGGACAAGCTGTTAAGAAAAATAAAATCAGCAAAACGGCAAAATTTTTCATTTAAACATACCTCATTAATTCTTTCTTATTATAATTGCGCTAAGCATAGTTTAATATAGTGAATAAAAGGTAAAGGTGCGGAAATGGAATTAAAAAAAATTACGGAAGATTTAATCAGATTCAGAACAGAAACGGGGAATAATGAAGAAATCAACAAATGCTTGGATTATGTACGAGATTTGTTTGATGATAATGTATATAAAAGCTTATATCGTAACGGATTGCTTGCTCCGGTTTTGTTATTATCAAACAAGCCGGGGATGGAATTTGATGTTTTGGTTGTAGGACACATGGATGTGGTTCCGGCTGAAGACGATATGTTTAATCCGGTGTCAAAAGACGGTAAAATATTTGCCCGAGGGGCATTGGATATGAAGTCCTTTGCAGCGGTAGGATTAAATTCTTTGCAATATGTTTTGGATGAAAATTTGCCGATTAAATTTGGTGTTTTATTATCGACAGATGAAGAAAAAGGAAGCTTCGGATTAAATGCCTTTTTGACCGAATATCCGGAATTGAGTGCTAAAATCGTTTTAGATGTAGATGTTGCCGGAGATATTACAAAGATTATTACAAAGTGCAAAAATCCGGTATTTGTCAAGATGATTGCAGAAGGGAAAGAAGCACATGGCTCTACACCTTGGGAGGGGATAGATGCAAATGAGAAAATATTGCAAGTGTTAAGCAATATAAGAAAACATTATCCGTATTATTCGAAAGAACTCGCAAAACCTGAAAATACCTGGATTGATACCGTACATTTTGCAAAAATAGAAGGCGGAGAAGTAGCAAATGTTATCTCTAATCACTGTGAAGCTTTATTAGATTTTCGTCTTACCGAAAATTCGACGGTGGAAGGATTGAAAGAAAAGTTAGAACAATGTTTGGTTGATGGCGTTGAATATAAAATAGTTTCTTCTTCTCATCCGGTAGTTATGGATGAACAAAATCAGCATATTTTACAATACAAAAAATTAGCAGAAGAGGTTTTAGAGCAAAAAATTGATTTTGAATATATCGGAGGAGCTACCGACTCACGTGAATTTGCCGAGAAAGGTTCGGTAGTAATAATGCATTCAGGAAGCGGGTATGGTATGCATGCCTCAGATGAATATGTTGAATGGAAAAGTGTTGAGCAGTTAGCCGAAATTCAAAAACAGTTTTTGAAAAATATGGCTTAAAAACTGGACAATGTTTGCCGTTTGATGTATTATACACTTTGTGTTTTTGAAAGAAGTTAAAATGAATTTATGGTTCTACACATCGTTAATTTTGTTAGGAATATTGACATCAGGTTCAATATGGGCAGTTATTTTAAATGTGAAAAGGTTTCTTCCTTTGTCCCGTTTAATGACTTTGCTCGGACCAATCGCTTTGTTGAGTATGTTCATTTACTCAATAGATGTTTTGAAAGACGGAAACTATTCTTGGTTTATACTCTTTTGTTTATCTTTAATATCAACCTTTGCATGTATTTGTGCCGGCGGTTTGTTGGTAGGAACTCTTATTATTTTAGCGGTAGGCGGACATTGGACTTTTGTTACTCTTCGCAATACAAATTATTCGGCATTATGGCGTCGGATTCGTCGTGATTTTGCGTATAGTTGGAGCAGGGTTAGAGCTTGGGTTGAAGGTGAAGAATAAAAAATGGCGTCAGCGGCGGGACTCGAACCCACTGCCCCAAGTTTAGGAAACTTGTGCTCTATCCTGATGAGCTACGCTGACGTCTTTTTTCTACTTATAGTTAAAAGCAAAAAAAATCAAGTTTTAAGTTAAAGGCGGATAAAATATCCGCCTTTTTTTAGAAATGGAAATCTCTTTGACCTTCATCAATATCATGGAGGTGCTGTTCACAAACATCTCTTACTTTTTCGTTTGGAACATTAAACAATTCTCGTTTGATTAATTCTTTTCCGATTTTTCTT
>JAFYRQ010000018.1 GCA_017546885.1 Alphaproteobacteria bacterium | reverse complement strand
GGTGTTTCCGCCACATTCTTTTTATCTGCTTCTCTTTGAGCATTTTCAACTGCGGCAATACTCAATATAACCTCTCCCGGAATAATATCTAAACTCCATTTTTCTCCGGTTGATTTTTCAAAAAACTTGTTGATGTTTATCATAAAATCAGAATTTATTCTTTCTGATGCTTTAAATTTCATCACTCCGTTGCCAAACTCGGTTATTTCTATATCATTCTTCATTATATAAACAAGACGAGGTTGTTTTTCTTTTTCCAGATAAGAAATGAAATCCGTTACTTTGTCAAAACGTGATTTTTCCGATATTTCACTTTTAACGGGAGTTGATATATTTTGCTTTACTTCAACGGCAAATCCGTTTTTTATGCTAGATTTTTTTTTTATATTCTCAAGCAGTTCTGCCGGAGTTGGAAGGTTTGCCGAAAAAGCAATACGAATTAATATCATTTCCAGTGCGTCTATGGGAACGGGAGCTGTTTGTATTTCGCTCAATCCTTTTATCAGCATCTGCCAAATTCTCGATAGCAGAGAAATATTAGTTTTTTCAGACATTGCTTTGAAGAAAGTTTTTTCTGCTTCGCTAAATCTTTCATCATTTACAAATGCCGGTAACAACAAAACTTTTGTTAAAGAATGAGTTATGTTTATTAAGTCATTTATTATGGCTGTGGGATTTGCTCCGCTCTTATAAACTTCTTGAAGCTTTTTCACTAACTCTGACATATCACCGCCTAAAAGCTTTTCAAACAAAGCAAATGCCTGACCTCTGTCAGCCATACCCAACATTTCTTTAACAATATCGGTACGAACTTTTCCGCTACCTAAAGAAATAGCCTGGTCTAACAAAGATAAACCGTCTCTGGCGGAACCATCTGCCGCAGTTGCAATCATGTGTAAAGCTTCTTCATCGGCTTTTAAATTTTCTTCCGCAACAATTTTATTAAAAAGCTTTTTCAAATCATCTATGCGAAGGCGTTGTAAATCGAATCTTTGGCATCGAGATAAAACGGTAACCGGAACTTTACGAATTTCGGTAGTAGCAAAAATAAACTTCACATGTGCCGGCGGTTCTTCCAATGTTTTTAACAACGCATTAAAAGCATTGTTACTTAACATGTGAACCTCGTCGATTATGTATATTTTATACCGGCAATTAGTCGGATTATAGCGAACTCCGTCCAAAATATCTCGAATATCGCCAACTCCGGTTCTTGAAGCAGCGTCAAGTTCTAAAACATCAATATTTCTTCCGGCTGCTATTGATTTACAATTTTCACAAATTCCGCAAGGATGTGTTGTCGGTCCGCCTTTGCCGTCAGTACCGATACAATTCAGTGCTTTTGCAATAAGTCTGGCGGTGGTAGTCTTACCGACACCTCTAATTCCGGTTAAAATATATGCGTGGTGTAATCTGTTTGACTTTATGGCATTGGTTAATGTCTGTACTAGAGCATCTTGCCCTAATAAATCTTCAAAATTTTGAGGGCGATATTTTCTTGCTAATACAACATATTGTTCTTGTTTATTTTCTTCAGCCATAGTCACTCAATCAAAAAAGGAGGAGGAACATCGACCTTAAACTCTTTCGTTACGGCTGCTTTCTTCCGAACCTGACCGGGTTGGCGAATGCTTAACCCGATGCCCTCCACAAACAACTAACTCAATATGGGCAGATTTTATACATAATTCAAGTAAAAAATCTTCTCTATCCCACTAATATTTATACATCAACAACGAATCGTCAATTTCACTTACCTCTTCAGCTTTTTCCAATTCTCTGCCAAAAATAAGTTCTTGTGCTTCTGTCTCATCTTTACCGAAAATCAGCGGAGGATTTTTATCATAAAGAATCGATACATCTATATCTTCCAAACTTTCGGGAACAGAGTTAAATTTTTTCGGAGCCGCATCAACAATAACATCTCCCGAAGAAGTAATTTGCATAACATTCAAACTATGTTGATTTTTACCGTTTTCAAAAAGGCGAAAAATACCGTTAATGCCGGCAAATCCGTCGGGAGTGGTGATTGCAACATCAAGATTTGCAGGGTTACGTTTAGCTAACGCAGAGGCTAAAGCAACGGCATCATAAGCAAAAGCAAATAATCCGTTAGGTTGTGAATCATATAATATTTTATACTTATTATTAAAATAAGCACCATGATTACGTGATAACACCGGGTAAGCCGCTCTGTACAAGGTAGATTCTTTGTTTAAGTGCGTGTTTTCCCAAACAGATGTCCCTAAAAACATTACATCGGGAGCAAATACGTCATAATATCCGAACATCGCCGTAGCCGATTTTAATTTACTGCCGGTTTCAGTAATTATTATGGCATCAAAATCGACTCCCTCTGCAGTTTCTGTTAAACTTAACTTTTTCAAATCTATTTTTGCTTGCTCATCTCCCTGTTTAACCAATTCGGTCAAACGTTCTTTTTCTTTCTTTATCGGTTCTGCTCTTTTTTCAAAATCACTCAACTGATTAATTATAGCTGAAAAGTCATTAGTATTAGGGTCATAAAAAGCAATTCTTACAACTGTTGCTCCGTGTTTTTTTGTTGATTTCACAGCCGCTTTTGCAACAGCCAACCCGGTAGAATTGTCAGGTAAAAGCAATGCGAATCTGATTCTGTCTTTTGATGTCGCATAACCAACTATTCTGTTTACTTGTTCTTCAATCAGTAAACCTATTGTATAGATTTGATTTTGTAAAACATCTTGATTGGTTGAAAATGCAATTACGGGAATATTGCTTCTTATGGTTCTGCTTGAAATTGCTTCAACAGAACCGGACATTAATGGCCCTATAATTAACTTAACCTGTTGATTAATAGCGTTTTCTACCGCAACCCTAGCTCCTTCGGGAGAGCTTTTCGTATCATAAAATTGTAAAATCAAATTAGGATTGTTCATATCTTCAAGTGCCAACATGGCTGCATTTTTTAAGCCTTGCCCAGCTTTTTCGGCTTCTCCGCTTAACGGCAACAACACACCTACTCTAAAACTTTGAGCAGTAACAAACTCTTGTTCATTAATTTGCCCCGAACTTTCTTCAAAATAACCGCGAGAAACAACAGCGGATTGACATGCAGACAAAACAGCTGCCAAAGCAAAAATATATATTTTTTTAAACACTTGCATTTTTTCCTAAAATATAAAACAATTATGCTCGATAATTTAGTTTAAAAAACGCGTAATGTAAAGCAAAAGAAAATGAAAAAAGGGTTATATATAGTCGCTACTCCGATAGGTAATATCGCCGACATATCAGAAAGAGCAAAAGAACTTTTAAATAACGCAGATGTTATTGCCTGCGAAGACACAAGAGTAACAAAAAAACTGTTAAATTTGCTCAATATCAGTTTAGGAACCAAAAAATTTATTCCCCTCCACGATCATAATGAACAGGAAAAAGCTCAAGAAATTATAGATATGGTTGTAAGAGACAATTTACTGGTGGTTCAAGTCAGCGATGCCGGCTCTCCTTTGATTTCAGATCCCGGTTATAAGTTAATCAGACAGTGTCATGAGCAAAATGTTCCGTTTTTTGTTGTTCCCGGTTGTTGTGCCATAATTTGTGCCTTACAAATGTCCGGCCTGCCTACTAATCGCTTTATGTTTGCCGGGTTTATTCCTAATAAAGACAAAGCCAGAGAAGATTTATTCAACGAATTGGCTTCCGTTAATACTACTCTTGTTTTTTATGAAACAGCCCCCAGATTGTTAAAAACTCTTTCTGTTGCCGCCGATATATTCAAAAACAGAGAATTTGCGGTAGCCAGAGAAATTACAAAACTTTACGAAGAATGTTGTACCGGAATGCCGAAAGATATAATATCTCACTTTGAAAACAATCCGCCGAAAGGAGAAATTGTGTTCATGGTAGCTCCGCCGACAGAAAGCAATAATGAAGATATTGATTTGGATACATTATTAAAAGAAAAACTTTCTGAAAATCCGCTTAAAACTGTTGTAAAAGAAATTGTACAAGAATACAAACTTAACAAAAACGAGGTTTATCGTTTAGCGATAAAAATAAAAGATGAAATGCAATAATGCCGGAAAAATAGCGGAAACCATCGCTGTTTGGTACTTTAAACTGCACGGTTTTGCGGTGGTAAAACGCAATTTTATTACCGGACGAGGAACAGGAGCGGGTGAAATAGATTTAATTGTCACAAAAAATAATATGTTGGTTTTTGTTGAAGTAAAAAAAAGAAAAAGCATAGAAGATGCCGCATACTCAATAAAAGAATCTCAACAAAAACGTATTTGGAAAGCTGCAGAAAATTTCATAAAAAACAATTCTAAATATCAAGACTGCGATGTACGTTTTGATGCCTTTTTGATGAACTCAATATTCTCTTTTAAACATATTCCGGATGCTTGGCGTATATGGGAATAAAATACAGTTAATTCTTGGCTAAAAGTTCTTTGTTGATTATATTCATGGCATATAAATACGGAGAATATAAAAATGCCAAAAAAAATCTGTTTAGTTGACGGTTCGGGATACATATTTAGAGCTTTTTACGGATTACCGCCGATGACATCTCCGAGTGGAGTACCGGTGAATGCCGTATATGGTTTTACCAATATGTTTTTGAAACTCACTAATAAAATAGATTGTGATTATAATTTGGTGTTGTTTGATGCTAAAAGACAAAATTTTCGTAACGACTTTTATCCGGAATATAAAGCTACCCGTAAAGACACTCCTGAAGATTTAATACCGCAATTTCCGATTATCCGAGAAGCTGTAAGCGCTCTAAAGCTTAATCAACTGGAAATGGAAGGTTTTGAAGCGGATGATTTGATTGCAACTTATACTTCTAAAGCCTTAAACAAAGGAATGGAGGTTGTGATTGTATCTGCTGATAAGGATTTAATGCAACTAATACGTCCGGGAGTAAGTTTTTATGACCCGATGAAAGATAAATTTTTTACTCCCGAAGATGTTAAAGAAAAATTTGGCGTATATCCTGAAAAAGTACCTGATGTTCAAGCTTTATCAGGAGACAGTACCGATAATGTTCCCGGAGTTCCGGGAATCGGTCCTAAAACAGCCGCAGAATTGGTAAATACCTACGGTTCTCTGGAAGGGGTTTTGACTCATGCAGGAGAAATAAAACAAAACAAACGACGAGAAACATTATTAGCAAATATTGAAAACGCAAAAATATCTCTTCGTCTTGTAACTTTAAAAAGCGATGTTCCGGTTGAACGTGATGTAGAAGACTATCCTTTCCATTGTCCTGATATTTCAAATGCAGAGGCTTTTGTTGATAAATACGGTTTTAACAGTTTACGTTTACGAGTTTTAAAATGGGTAGAAGAACAATGTGTAAAAAAAGGCAACATTGCATATCCTAAAAAAAATGAAATTGAGGCAAAATATTGTTTAGCTTCAAACTCTGCCGATTTAGAAAATTGGCTTAAAACAGCATATAAATATCAAAAAATAGCTCTAAAATGCTTTACCGACGGAAGTAATCCCGTTTTTGACGATATAAAAGGAATTGCTCTGGCAACGGAAGACGGTAATGCAATATACATACCTATCGTTAAAGCAAAAGAATCCGGGGAAGTTTTTGATTTGTTTTCGGTTAATAATCTCACGGAAACAAAAGGATTAAACACGAAAGAACTTATAAAAATCCTTTTACCCGTTTTGAGCGATAATTCCGTTTTAAAAGTCGGCATTAATATAAAATCGGATATGCACTTCATAAGCAAACTGTTTTCTGAAAAAATAAAAATTTTTCCTTATGATGATATTGCAATAATATCTTATGTGCTTGATTCTACAAATCATGGTCACGGATTAAGAGAATTGGCGGAACTTTTTTTAGATAAAAAAATGCAAAACCCCGATGTTGTTTTCGGAACCGGAAAACAAAAAATAGCAATAGAAAATGTTGAAGCGAGTATAATGACATCTTTTGCTTGTGAGCAAGCCGATTTCATTTTGCGTATTTTAAATGTATTACGACCACGTCTTTTATCCGAACATATGGTAACCGTATATGAGCACTTTGATCGACCTTTGGTTGCCACTTTGTTTGATATGGAACAAAACGGGGTTATGGTTGATTCTGTAAAGCTGTCTGAATTCAGTAAATATTTAGAACAAAGACTGCGCTCCGTTGAAGCAGATATATATCAACTTGCGGGAGAAGAATTTAATATAGCCTCACCAAAACAATTAGGTGAAATTTTATATAACAAACTTGGTTTGCAGGGTAAAAAGCACTCCAGCGGAAATTTTCAAACCGGAGCAGACGTTTTAGAACAAATGGCAGAAGAACATCCTTTACCTGAAAAAATATTGGAATGGAGAGGTATTAATAAACTTAAAACTACCTATACCGATACTCTTTTGCAACAATTGGATAAAAACAGCAGAATACATACAACCTATGACCAGGCAAACGTTAATACCGGTCGCTTGTCTTCCAATAACCCTAATTTACAAAATATACCCGTTCGCAGTGAAGATGGTCAAAAAATTCGTCAATGTTTTATAGCAAAACAAGGTTATAAACTTATATCTGCAGACTATTCGCAAGTTGAACTGCGATTGTTGGCTGTTTTAGCGGATGTAAAAGCTTTAAAAGAAGCTTTTGCGGAAGGAATAGACATTCACACCGCTACGGCAATGAAAGTTTTCGGTTTAACTAAAGAACAGGTTACTCCGACCATAAGAAGAAATGCTAAAGCCATAAACTTCGGAGTTATATACGGAATATCACAATACGGACTGGCAAAACAAATAGACGTAACTCCTGCAGAAGCAAAAAAATATATAGATGCTTATTTTGAAAAAATGCCGGAAATTAAAGTATTTATGGATAAGACAATAGCCTTTGCCCGCAAATTCGGATATGTTGTAACTCCTTTTGGCAGAAAATGTGCTGTTCCGGGTATAAACGATAAAAACAAAAGAATTGTCGCTTTTGCCGAAAGAGCGGCAATGAATGCTCCTTTGCAAGGCGGTGCCGCAGATATAATGAAGCGAGCTATGAATAATATGTTTAATGCTCTAAACAACAGTAATTTTCAATCTAAAATGCTACTCCAGGTTCATGATGAAATTGTTGTAGAGGCGCCGGAAAATGAAGTTGAAAACATTTGTAAACTCATAAAAAACGTTATGGAACAAGCTGTTGACTACGACGTAAAATTCATTGCAGATGTAGGTATCGGTGACAACTGGTCGCAAGCACACTAAAAAAACATAAAATATGTAAAAAATATGCACAAAATAGTGGATTTTTGTGAGTTTTTTCTATGCTTTCAAACTTAAATATCGTATATTTGTTTGAGTTTAAAAATAACAAGGAAAAATACATTATGGTAGAAATGACACAGGCTAACATTGCCAAAGAAGAACAAGAATATAATGCTGATTCCATTAAAGTTTTGCATGGTCTTGAAGCTGTAAAAAAACGTCCGGGTATGTATATCGGTGATACCGACGACGGAACCGGTTTACATCACATGATTTATGAAGTTTTGGATAATGCTATTGATGAAGCTTTGGCCGGCTATTGTGATAAAACAGAAATCATTTTAAATCCTGACGGTTCTGCTACAATTCGTGATAATGGTCGCGGTATTCCTGTCGGCATGCACAAAGAAGAAGGTGTTTCCGCGGCGGAAGTTATCATGACACAACTTCACTCAGGCGGTAAATTCGACAACAATTCATACAAAGTATCCGGCGGTTTGCATGGTGTGGGTGTATCCGTAGTAAATGCTCTTTCCATTTGGTTGAGATTGCGCATTTGGCGTGAAGGTTATGAACATGTTGCCATGTTCTCAGAAGGAAATGTTACCGAACACTTAAAAGTTGTCGGAGAGGCTCACGGACGTCACGGAACAGAGGTAACATTTTTACCGTCTCCTAACACTTTTACCATGACAGAATTTAATTTTGATGTTTTGGAAAGAGCAATTCGTGAAAAAGCCTTTTTAAATTCCGGTGTATATCTTAAACTCATCGATAATCGCGGTCCTGAACCGAGAGAAGTTGTTATGCATTACGAAGGCGGATTAAAAGCTTTTGTTAATCACATTAACAAATCTAAAGCTCCCTTACATGAAAGTGTTGTTTCTTTTGCCGGTGAGGACAAAGATATTCAAGTAGAGGCCGCTCTGCAATGGACAAATGCTTACAACGAAAGCATGTTGTGTTTCACTAACAATATTCCGCAAAAAGATGGTGGTACTCACTTAGCCGGATTCCGTGCGGCATTAACCAGAACCATTAACAACTACATAAACGAAAATGGTCTGATTAAAAATAAAGACAAAGATATGATAACCGGCGAAGATATGCGCGAAGGTTTGAGTTGTGTATTATCGGTTAAAGTTCCTGACCCGAAATTTTCATCACAAACCAAAGATAAACTTGTTTCTTCAGAAGTTCGCCCGGTTGTAGAAGGTGTTATCAGCAACAAACTTCAAGAATGGTTAGAAGAACATCCGGCAGAAGCAAAAATTATAGTAGGTAAAATTGTAGAAGCCGCTACCGCTCGTGAAGCTGCTCGCAAGGCTCGTGAATTGACACGTCGCAAAGGTGTACTAGATATTGCGTCTCTCCCGGGAAAACTTGCAGACTGTCAAGAAAAAGACCCTGCTTTATCAGAAATATTCATCGTGGAGGGGGATTCCGCAGGCGGTTCCGCAAAACAAGGTCGCGATCGCAGAACACAAGCTATCTTACCTTTGCGCGGTAAAATTTTAAATGTTGAGAGAGCTCGTTTTGACAGAATGTTAAATTCTGCCGAAATCGGAACAATGGTTACCGCATTCGGTACCGGTATCGGTCGTGAAGAATTTGATATTAACAAATGTCGCTATCATAAGATTGTAATTATGACCGATGCTGACGTTGACGGTAGCCACATTCGTACATTATTGCTCACTTTCTTCTATCGTCAAATGCCTGAAATTATCGAAAAAGGCTATGTATATATCGCTCAACCACCGCTTTATAAAGCCAAAAGAGGTAACTCTGTTCTTTATCTGAAAGATGATAAAGAAATGGAAGACTATCTGGTTCGTGGTGGTTGCGAAGATGCCGTATTACAAAAGAAAAGCGGTGAACAATTAGCCGGACAAGATTTGATTACGATGGTAGAAAGCACAAGAAAAGCTCGTAACATGATAGCCGTTCTAAATAAAAAAGCTCCTGAAAAAATCGTTGAGCAAATGGCTATCGACGGAATGTTTGCTCGTGATGTTATTGAAAACAAAGATTTATTGTTATCAAAAGCTCAACAAGTTGCTGTAAAACTCGACAAACAAGAAGCTGAATACGACAAAGGATGGAAAGCGGACATTATGGCTGACGGTTCTTTGAACTTCCATAGAACATTAAGAGGTGTTGAAGAAAGACATATTATCGGTAATGCTATTTTCGATACCCCTGAAGCAAGAGTTTTGAATGAATTAAAAACTTTCTTGTCTGATAATTATTCGGAAGAACAAACTCTGTCTTCTCCTAAGCTTGGTGAAGAAAAGAAAATTCACGGCCCGGTATCTTTTGTTGATGCTATTATGGCTATGGGACGTAAAGGTATTTCTTTACAACGTTATAAAGGTTTGGGTGAAATGAACCCTGAACAGTTGTGGGAAACAACATTAGATCCGGAAGCTCGTTCTTTGTTGCAGGTTAAGATAGATATGCTTGATGATGCAGATCAGGTATTTTCTACATTAATGGGCGATGTTGTTGAGCCTCGTAAGGAGTTCATTCAAGAAAACGCTCTTAATGTTACCAACTTAGATATTTAATCAAACCAAAAGCTCCGAAATAAAATTCGGAGCTTTTTTGTAAAAAGAAAGCACTTTGATGAAAATCAAAGTGCTTGTTTTCTGCCGATAAGTTGATTGGGGGGTCAAGACTGTAAATAGCAGAAAACTGTCTTAATTTTACATTAGATTTAATAATAAAGCAAGTATCTAAAATTTTTTAATGGAAAAAATTATATTAAAAGACTAAACTCAACTCAACAATGTGTGTAAAAAGCTTATAATATAGGACTAATATGAAAATAGGAGTTTTTGATTCGGGGCTCGGTGGCCTGGTGATAACTAAAGCATTTATAGAAAAACTTCCCGAATATGATTATTTTTATTATGGTGATTCGGCTCATTTACCCTATGGAGATAAAACATCAGGACAAATTTTAAGTTATAGTCTGGCCGCTATGCGTTACATGATTGAACAGAATTGCAAAATCATAATTATCGCTTGTAACACTGCAACAGCCATATCTTTACGATATATCCAACAACGCTTTATTCCGCAATATGCTCCTGATGTAAAAGTTTTAGGGGTGGTTATACCTACTGTTGAAGTAGCTCTGCAAAATAATGTAAAAAAAGTCGGTATTGTGGCAACATCTGCAACCATTCGCTCGCATATTTATCAACAAGAGCTCAAAAAAATTAAAACAGATGTTGATATTATTGAGGTTGCTTCTCCGGAATTGGTTCCGGCAATAGAAAATAATAAATTTGATTTAGCCGAAGAATTTGTGAGAGAATATTCTCAATCTTTCAAAACCGTTGACAGCCTTATTTTAGGTTGTACACACTATCCGTTGATAAAAGAATTTTTCAGAAAATATTTACCCGATGTTCATATCGTGTCACAAGATGAATTGATGGCAGAAAAATTACAAAACTATTTATATCGCCATCCGGAAATTGAGTCTTGTCTCCGTAAAAACGGATTAAGAGAATTTAAGGTTAGTTCGCTAAATAAACATTCACAAAAAGTTGCAACAAACCTATTTACCGATATAGCAATAACAAAAGCCTGACAGCTCTTGCAATATTGAGATTTTTTACCTACATATAGTTTAGATTAATTTATAAAGGATAAAGTTATGACTACAATTTTATGCGTTCGTAAAGGCTCAGAAGTTGTATTGGCCGGAGACGGACAGGCAACTCTCGGAGAAGCTGTTATTTTCAAATCAAAATCGGTAAAAGTTCGTCGAATCGGTAACGGAAAAATTATTGCCGGATTTGCCGGTGCGGCCGCTGACGGCATAACTTTAATTGAACGTCTTGAGGCAAAATTGGAAAAATACGCCTATCAGCTGAAAAGAGCTGCCGTTGAACTGGCAAAAGATTGGCGCATGGATAAATATTTGCGACAATTACAAGCATTTATGATTGTTGCTGATAAGGATATTTCATTGGTAATTTCCGGAACCGGAGAAGTTATGGAGCCTGATGACGGAATTATAGGTATCGGAAGCGGTGGTAATTATGCCATGGCCGCAGCAAAAGCTTTGTATGATGTAGAGGGTATGAGTCTTGAAGATATTGCCCGTAAATCAATGACCATTGCCGGTGATATTGATGTATATACAAATCATAATTTAATCATAGAAAAGGTATCAAAAGATGACTAGTACAAATTTTAGTCCGCGTGAGATTGTATCAGAATTAGACCGATACATTATCGGTCAAAAAGAAGCTAAAAAAGCCGTAGCTGTGGCTTTGCGAAATCGTTGGCGTCGTATGCAAGTAAACGAATCGTTGCGAGAAGAAATCGTTCCGAAAAACATTTTAATGGTCGGACCGACCGGTGTAGGTAAAACAGAAATTTCTCGCCGTTTGGCAAAACTGGCTAAAGCTCCTTTTATCAAAGTTGAAGCAACAAAATTTACCGAAATCGGCTATGTCGGAAGAGATGTCGAATCGATTATTCGTGATTTGGTTGATATTGCCATAGCTCAAAATAAAACTCAAATGCGTAAAGTTGTTGAAGAAAAGGCAGCTTTGTCCGCCGAAGAAAGAATTTTAGAAGCATTAGTCGGTGTTTCTGCAAGCGATGAAACAAAACAAAAGTTTCGCCAAATGTTCAGACAGGGTGAATTAGATGAAAGAGAAATAGAAATAAGTATTATTGATACTCAATCAAACACCATGCCGACAATGGAAATACCGGGAATGCCGGGAGCTTCCATGGGAATGATAAGTTTAGGCGATATTTTAGGAAAATCTTTCGGAGATAAATATAAAACTAAAAAAATGAACGTCGCCGATGCCAGAAAAGTGGTTATTCAAGAAGAATGTGATAAATTGATAGATGAAGAAAAAATTATTTCATCTGCAATAAAGTCCGTAGAAAATGACGGTATAGTCTTTATTGATGAAATAGATAAAATTAGCGGTCGTGATGACCGTAGAGGCGGCGATGTATCAAGAGAAGGTGTACAAAGAGACTTGTTACCGTTAATAGAAGGAACAACTGTTTCAACCAAACATGGTATGGTAAAAACCAATCATATCTTATTTATCTGTTCCGGTGCTTTCCATTTATCAAAGCCGTCCGATTTACTTCCGGAATTGCAAGGAAGATTACCCATAAGAGTTGAACTGCAAGCTCTCAAGCATGAAGATTTTGTGCGTATTTTAACGGAACCGGAAGCTAATTTAATAGAGCAATATCAAGCTTTGTTAAAAACAGAAAATTTTGAACTCGAATTTTCTCCCGAAGCAATCGACAGAATCGCTGATATTTCGGTTCAAATTAATGAAAATGTAGAAAATATCGGCGCTCGTCGTTTGCATACGGTATTAGAGATTTTGTTGGAAGATATAAGCTATTCTGCTTCAGACAGAAGCGGAGAAAAAGTTGTTATAACACCGCAAATGGTAGATGAAAAATTGAGTAAGTTCACCCATATCAGCGATTTATCGAAGTTTATTCTCTAATGCAACGTCTAGGAATATACATTCATTGGCCTTTTTGCAAAAGCAAATGTCCGTATTGTGATTTTTTCAGTCGGGTAAAAAAAGATATTAATCAAGAAGAATTGATTTCATCTTATTTATCCGACTTGGAATATTATCGTTCACTCAATGATAATTACATTGTAGAAAGTATATTCTTCGGAGGAGGAACTCCTTCGCTAATAGAGCCTCAATATATAGAAAAAATAATTGATAAAACGGCTTCCTTATGGAAATGTAAAGATAATATTGAGATTTCTCTCGAAGCGAATCCTAATACCGACAACGGAAATTTGTTTGCCGATTTAAAACAAGCCGGCATTAATCGTCTGTCTTTAGGTGTTCAAGCGCTAAACGAAAAAGATTTGAAATTTTTAGGAAGAACTCACTCTCTCAATCAAGCATACAAATCCATAGATTCTGTTCTACAAAATTTTGATAATCATTCAATAGATTTAATTTATGCTCGTCCTAATCAAAAACCGCAAGAATGGGAAAAAGAATTACATAACGCTTGCAATTTAGGATTAAAACATCTCTCATTATATCAACTTACTATTGAAGAAAATACTTTTTTTGCTCGTAAAGGTATTAAACCTGCAAATGATGATATTGCGGAAGAATTATATAAACTATCGGATAAGATTATAAAAACATCCGGTTACTCGCGTTATGAAGTTTCTAATTATGCTCAAAACGGTTTTGAATGTCATCATAATTTAGGCTATTGGGAAGGTTTTGATTATGTCGGAATCGGTAATGGAGGTATCGGACGAATCCATATAGCAAATGATGTTTACAATACATTCTATCATCGTAAACAGGAGATAATAACAAAAACAGAACGTGCCGAAGAACTTTTGATTATGGGACTCCGCATGACAAAGGGAATAAACAAAAATCTTTTTACCGAACTTTGCGGAATCGGTTTAGATAAAATAATAGATAAACAATCATTAAATAATCTAAAAAAAGATGAATATATCGAGGAGGATGATAATAATATTAGGGTTACCGAAAAAGGTAATTTTGTTTTGAATTATATTATAAATAAACTCGTTGGCTTATAAAATATTAACTTATCCGTGTTACTCTCTTCTGACGGGGGAAAAGACATGATTATGCGGTGGTTAAAATCGTTACAAATATACAAAGACAGAAGAATGCTCACAATGTTGGGGCTTGGTTTTTCAAGCGGTTTCCCCTTTCTTTTGGTATCAAGCACTCTATCTTTGTGGTTAAAGGATAGCGGTTTAGCTTATGGAATTATCGGTGCTTTTGCTTTGGTTAAATCTCCTTATAGCTTCAAATGGGCTTGGTCTCCGCTGATAGACAGAATTAAACTTCCGCTTTTTAACAGGTTAGGTCGCAGGAGAGGTTGGGCTTTATTTACTCAAATTTGTTTAGCAATATCAATTTTGATTATGGCACAAATGTCACCATCTCCGGAAAATTGGAAACTGGTTGCATTTTTTGCAATGGCGGTGGTTTTTTGTTCCGCATCTCAAGATATTGTCGTAGATTCTTTTCGTATCGACAGCTTTGAAGATAATGAACAAGGTGCCGGCTCGGCAGTATTTGTTTTAGGTTATAGAATCGGTATGATATTTTCCGGAGCTTTTGCTTTACTTTTGGCAGAACATTTATCATGGAATATGGTTTATACAATAATGTCTTGCGGAGCATGGGTTGGAATTATAACCATTTTATTATCTAAAGAGCCTGAAAAAGACAGGTCATATTATGAACCTTCTGCAGTAAAACTTCCGTTTTTTCCAAGATTAAAAAGGTTTTTGCGTCGCTCCATCGTTGCTCCTTTTACCGACTTTATGAAGCATAATAAGTGGCTCTTAATTCTTATTTTTATCCTTTTGTATCGCTTAAGTGATGACTATAAAGCTCCGATGACAACCGTATTTTATGATGATATGGGGTTTACAAAAACACAAATAGGATATGCTTCAAAAATTTATGGCATGATTGCAACAATTATCGGTGGTTTAATAGGCGGAATTATAATAAGCCGAAAGGGTGTGAAATACAGTTTAATGCTTGCCGGGATTTTACAAGGAGTTACCAACCTTGTTTATGTAGGACAAGCTTTTGCCGGAAATAATATCTATATGTTGGGAGCAACAATTTGTGCCGACAGTCTGGCAGGAGGAATGGCTACCACCGCATTAGTGGCATATCTGTCGTCTTTGTGCAGTGTAGCATATACGGCAACACAATATGCTCTGCTTTCTTCCTTAATGAGCCTTACAAGAGATATATTATCATCAAGTAGCGGATGGATGGCAAGTCACATGAGTTGGCCGTGCTTCTTTTTGTTTGCTACATCTTTGGTTTTTCCGGCATTAATCTTGCTTTGGTATATGATAAAGAAAGATATAATTAAATAAGGTTATTTGATCAAAATAATCTTATTCAATCGATAATTCTATCAATCTGTCCAAACTTTTTTGCTCTGATTTGTTATATCCTTCAGAAGCTTTTTCTTCATCTTCTTTTGATTTTTTCTTTTCAACTTTAGGCTGAAGAAGTTTATCAAATAAATTATTCATATCTTCTGATAAGACACTCTCTTCTTTTGATTTTTCTTCTTCAGCAACTGCTTCTTGTTGTTCTTTTACGGACTCAAACAACTCTTGAGGCAACATTTTTTCAATAGGTTCGGCAAAATCACCTGCAAGTTGGTAATATTTCGATTCTTTGAATAAATCCGGTTGTTCATCAGGGGGAAGCATCCATCCGGCTAAAATGTTAAATAAGATAATTAAAATACAAGCTCTGACGATACCGAAAAATAAGCCTAAAAGTCTATCAATAGTGCTTAGTTTACTCGAACGAATCTTGTTTATTATTTGAGAGGTTATAATTATCCATACAACGAAAAAAACAACAATTATAAGTATAGATGACACTATTACCGCAAAAATATCATTATCGATATATTTATGCATAAACGGTTCTACGATAGGGAGCATAACCACGATTGCAACAACTGACAAAGACCAACCGATTATAGATAATACTTCTTTTAATAACCCTCTGTTCAGCGCAATAAGAGCAGATATTGCAACAACAACTAATATAAAAATATCAAGATTATTCATTATTTTTTCCTTAATTAAACCAGTTTATCAATTTTTGAACATTACCTATTTCATGCAAAGATATGTTCGATGATGATAATTTTTTATCTTTTTTATATTGTGCCGGAACAATAGCACTTTTAAAACCTAATTTGTGAGCTTCTTTCAATCGTAAATTAGGCTGACTTACCGCTCTTATTTCTCCGGATAATCCGATTTCACCAAAAATAACCATATCAGCAGGTAGAGGGTGATTTGTCAGTGATGATATTATTGCCATGGCAACGGCTAAATCAGCTGCAGGCTCTGATATTTTTAAACCACCGGCAATATTGAGGTAAACATCTTGACTGCTTAAGTTTAGTCCACCTCTTGCTTCTAATACGGCTAATACCATCGATAATCTGCCGGAATCCCAACCGACTACCGCTCTCTTGGGACTGGCATAACCTGTCGGACTGACTAATGCTTGAATTTCCACCAATACCGGTCGTGAACCTTCTATTCCGGCAAACACGCAAGAACCGGATATATTCCCCTGCCTTTCGGCTAAAAACAAAGCGGAAGGATTTTCAACCTCTACCAAACCTTTATCCTGCATTTCAAAAACACCTATTTCGTCAGTAGCTCCATAGCGATTTTTAACAGCACGCAAAATACGAAATTGATGACCTCTTTCACCTTCAAAATACAAAACAGTATCCACCATGTGTTCCAAAACTCTGGGACCGGCTATTGACCCTTGTTTTGTTACATGTCCGACCAAGAATAAAACGAATCCTTTCTTCTTTGCCAGTTTTATAAGTTCATAAGCACAAGCTCTAACCTGTGAAACACTTCCGGGGGTGGATTCTGCTTCTTCCAGATACATAGTCTGTATAGAATCGATAACCACTACTTTGGCATTAGTTTTTTCTAATGTGGCAACAATATCTCTTACATCGGTTGCTGAGGCAAGATTTACCGGAGATTGCTCTAAACCGAGCCTTTTTGCTCTGATACGAACCTGATCTAAAGCTTCTTCTCCCGAGATATAATAACATTCCGGTTTGCTCTCGATATTTGATATACTTGCACAAGTTTGAAGCAATAAAGTAGATTTTCCGATACCGGGATCTCCTCCTACTAATATAACAGAGCCCGGAACTAATCCGCCGCCGCTTACTCTGTCTAATTCTTTTATTTTTGTGCCTATACGTTCAATCAGTTGCGAACTACCGCTTAGGGATACAAAGTCTATCATTTTACCTTTATTTTTCGGATTAAAATTAGAAAACCCCTCTCCACCTGCTTGTTCTTCAATTATAGTGTTCCATTCTCCGCAAGAATCACATTTTCCTTGCCATTTAGGTTATATTGAACCGCAATTTTGACAAACATATTGAATCAGAGTTTTTTTAGCCATTTTATCCTCCGTTATATTTCAACCTTGATAGGACCATGTGATGAACCTTGCACAAATTGTCTTACATAAGGATTGTCTGTTGTATCAAGTTCTTGAACAGAACCTTGCC
>JAFYRQ010000017.1 GCA_017546885.1 Alphaproteobacteria bacterium | reverse complement strand
TGTTTATATTGCGGTATCAGAAGCAGTAACAAAGAAGCTAAAAGATACAGAATGGAACCGGAAGAAATTATTGCAACTGCAAAACAAGCCGTAAATATGGGGTTTAAGACTATTGTAATGCAGTCGGGCGAAGATATGTATTATAATATCGACAGAATGTGTCACATAATTTCGGAAATTAAAAAATTTGATGTAGCAATAACCTTAAGTATCGGTGAACGCAGTTATGAAGAATATAAAGCATTTCGTGAAGCCGGTGCCGACAGATATTTGATGAGAATTGAAACAACGGATAAAGACTTATATCACAAATTAGACCCAAATATGAGTTGGCAAAATCGCTATGATTGTCTTATGATGATAAAAGAATTAGGCTATGAGCTCGGTTCGGGGATTATGGTCGGTTTGCCAAATCAATCTGTTGAATCGATAGCCGAAGATTTGCTTTTCTTGAAGGATATAGAAGTAGATATGTCCGGTATCGGTCCGTTTATTCCGCATCCTCAAACACCGCTAAGTAAAGAGCAGGGCGGGTCACTTAATTTGGCATTGAGAACAATGGCAGTTATGAGATTGTTGTTACCTGATATAAATATTCCCGCGACAACAGCTATGGAAGCTTTGCACCCGCAGGGCAGAATTATGGCTTTGCAAGCCGGTGCTAATGTGGTTATGCCTAATGTAAATTCCGGAGAATACAGAAAACTTTATCAGCTATATCCCGGAAAAGACAATAACAGTTCGGCAGCTATCCATGCTCAAAGTGATATAGGACAAAAAATATCATCCATCGGTCGTAAAATTGGTCAGGGCTACGGCGGGCATAAAAAATAAAATCTGTTGATTTTTTAGTATTTTTTGCTTGCTTTAAAACTTAAATTGTTATACATACCTACCGGAATGTATGAATAGTTTGAGGCTATAATGGTTCGCAAAACCAAAGAAGAAAAAGAAAATACAAGGCAGCTTATATTACAAGCGGCCCTTGATTGCTTTTATGAAAAAGGATTTTCCAAAACATCTTTTGATGATATTGCTGCCAAAATCGGTATGACCAAAGGGGCAGTATATTGGCATTTTAAAGATAAAAGCGATTTGTTGGTAGAGCTTATTAAACAACGTTTGGAAATCAAGTCTGTAAATTCTAAAGCAAACAATCCTTCTCCCGCAAACTTGCAAGAATTGCGAGATTTCTTTGTGTTTGAGGCCAATTATTTGGAAACACATCCGGCTTTGCAAAAGTTTATATTTTTTATTATGTTGCAAGTAGAATGGTCAGATGCTGTTTTTAACAAGGTTTTGTCAGAGTTAGGCGATATTAGAAAATTTCATATAACAACTGTACACAACGCCTTGACATCAGCGCAAAAAAGAGGAGAAATATCGGCTTCCGTCGATATAAAAGATACGGCACAACTCATAACTAATATGTGGAAAGGTGCAATCAACTTTTATGTATCTGAAAGAGACTCAGACTATAGCATAGCAAAAAATTTTATTAATGGTTTGGATATAATATTAAACTGGCTAAAAAAAGAAGGAAAATAAAATGAAAACAGGACAAATGAGTAATCGAAAAATCTTAAAACAATTTTTATTGATTGTTTTATGCGTAACAGCAGGATGGTTTTTAAAAACACGTTTTACACCGCCGGCAATGATGGGCGCTATGGGCGGCGCCGGTGAACCGATGGTTTTGGTAGAAGCTGTTAAAAAACAAGATATTACTCCGTCACAAAATTTTATCGGTAAAGTTGATGCCATCAATTCGGTAAGTCTGCAACCTCAAGTCAGCGGATATATGGAAAAAGTTACTTTTACCGAAGGTTCAATGGTTAATGAAGGTGATGTTTTGTTTGTAATTGAAAAACAAAAATATCAGGCAACAGCCGATTTACGTAAGGCAGAATTAGATTCTGCAAAAGCCAGTTTAACCAAAATTGAAAAAGATTATCATCGTCAAAAATCATTGAATCAACAAAAATATGCTTCAGAAGCAAAACTTGATGAAGCTTATTCTAGTTTGTTACAGGCTCAAGCTGCCGTAAAACAAGCAGAAGCAAATTATTCTTTAGCCAAAATAGATTTAGACCATGCAGAAATTAAAGCTCCGTTTTCCGGAAAAATAGGTAAGGCAAAAGTTACCGAAGGCAATTTTGTTAGTTCCGCAACCGGTATTTTAGCTTCAGTTGTTCAAGTTAATCCGATAAGAATTACTTTTTCGGTTACAGATAAACAAATAACAAACTTTTTGCAAAATCGTTCCGGAGATACACATTTGAAAGTTAGAGTTCAACTCCCTAACGGAGAAGTTATCAGAAAGACATCTACCGATGAGTTTGTTGACAACTCTATTGATACTGCAACTGCAACTTTGGCTGTTTATGCAGAATTTGATAACAGTGACGGTTTGTTGGTTCCGGGAAGTTATGTAAATCTTGATGTCGATTCCGGTATAACTAAAAATGCTTTGACAGTTTCTCAAGCTTCAGTAGGACAAGATGAACATGGTAGCTACGTTATGGTTGTTAATAAGGATAGCTTGGTAGAACAACGTCGTGTAGAGTTAGGTGAAGTATTCGGAACCCGTCAGATTGTAAAATCAGGCTTAAAAGACGGCGACAAAGTTATTATTCAAGGCTTGCAAAAAGTCAGCGACGGCAAAAAAGTTCGTGCTGAAGAAGTTAAGACAGAAGGAAAATAAAATATGTTTTCAAGAATATTTATTGAACGTCCTCGTTTTGCGATGGTTATTTCGATTGTGCTGACTTTGGCCGGTGCAATCTCCCTCTTTTCTTTGCCGATTTCGTTATATCCGCAAGTTACACCTCCGACAATTACGGTTTCTGCTTCATACCCGGGAGCAAGTGCCGAAGTTGTGGCAAATACCGTAGGTATTCCGCTGGAAGAAGCGGTTAATGGTGTTGAAGATATGTTGTATATGGATTCTAAATCCGATGCAAACGGAAGCTACCATTTAACAGTTACATTTAAGGTTGGTATTGATCCTGATTTGGCACAAGTAAAAACCCAAAACCGTGTACAACAAGCATTATCAAAATTGCCTGCCGAAGTACAACAACACGGGGTTAGCGTGTTTCGCCGTTCTACCGACATTTTAGGTTTTTTGACTGCTCGTTCTCCTAACGGGACAATGAATACACTTCAATTGAGTGACTACGTTCAAAACAATATTAAGAAAAACCTTATTCGTGTGAACGGAGTGGGAGAAGCTAATGTTTATGCCCCTCCTTTGGGAATGCGTGTTTGGTTGAATGCTGATAAAATTGCAGCATTAAATATGCCTGTTTCTGCAGTTGCAGCAGCGATTAAAAGCCAAAATATTCAACCATCATTAGGTAAAGTCGGTGCTATGCCCGGTGACGGAACACAGCAAATGGTTTATACACTGCAATCAACCGGTCGTTTAAATAAAGTTGAAGATTTTGAAAATATCATTGTTCGTACTAATGAAGAAGGCGGATTGGTTCGTTTGAAAGATGTAGCCAGAATTGAAATCGGTGAAGAAGATTATCGTGCAAAATCTCAATTTGACCTTGCTCCGTCAGTAGCTATTGCTGTTAACCTGTTGTCGGGCGCCAATGCAATTCAAGCTATGAGTAATTTACGCAAAGAAATTGCTCGTATAGAATCGATGTTTCCGGAAGATTTTGAACTTATAGTTGCTTATGACGCAACAGAATATATCAAAACATCCATTGAAGAAGTTGTTTGGACTTTACTCTTGACTTTTGTTTTGGTGGTTTTTGTTTGTTATATTTTCTTACAAGATTGGCGCTCAACATTGGTTCCGACTTTAACTATCCCTGTGTCATTATTTGCTACATTTGCTGTATTATTGGCAATGGGATTCAGTCTTAATATTTTAACCTTATTCGGTTTGGTATTAGCTATTGGTTTGGTAGTGGATGATGCTATTGTTGTGGTTGAGCGTGTTTTGTTCCTTATGGAAAATGAAAATCTCTCTCCGAAACAAGCAACGATTAAGGCTATGGAACAAGTGTCAGGTGCAATTATCGCAACAACCTTGGTATTATTGGCAATTTTTGTTCCTATTGCATTTATGGGCGGAATTACAGGTAAAATTTATCAACAATTTGCGATTGCAATTTCTGCTTCGGTTTCATTTTCATCATTAAATGCTTTGACTTTATCTCCGGCATTATGTGCTACAATGTTGAGACCATTAAAGCCATATACAAGCGGTCCGTTGTTTTGGTTCTCAAATGTTATGGATAAATCTCGTGACAAATATGCAGCAATTATGACATTTGCCAGCAAAAAAATCAGTGTAATTGCAACAATACTGGGGCTAATCATCCTTTGTATTTGCGGAATATTAAATGTTAGCCAAACCAGTTTTATTCCTGAAGAAGACCAAGGTGTATTTATGATTGATATGCAATTACCGGAAGGCGCATCTCGTAATCGTACCGAAGAAGTTGTAGAACGTATTGCCAATATTGCTAAAAAAACTCAAGGTGTGGCTCACGTGATGAACATTTCCGGTATGAGCATGATCGGTGGTGGTGGTGAAAATGCCGCATTTATGATTGTTATTCTTGAACCTTGGAGCGAAAGAACCGACGAAGCATTGCTATCAACTAATATTTTAAATAGGGTTAGAGCAGAAGTTGCAAAAACTACACCTGAAGCTAATGTTAATATGTTTGAGTTTCCTGCTATTCCGGGGTTAGGTAGCACAAATGGTATGGATTTCCGTTTGCAAGCATTAAACAGCAGTGATCCGCTTTTGTTGGATGGTGCTTTGCAAACATTGTTAGGCAGAATGAATACATCGGGAATTTTGAGTTATGCCTTTTCAACTTATAATGCTAAAACTCCGCAAATTTTCGTTGATGTAAATCGTGAAAAAGCAGAGTCAATGAAAACATCTGTGGGTGATATTTATGGTGCATTGGGGCAATATCTCGGTTCATCATATATCAATGACGTGAACTTCGGTACTCAGGTTAATAAGGTTGTGGTTCAATCAGA
>JAFYRQ010000016.1 GCA_017546885.1 Alphaproteobacteria bacterium | reverse complement strand
TATGGTTGTTAAAAGCTTGCAAAACTTAGGTTTTGATGTTGCAATTTAACAAAATTTATCAATAATGAACGTAATTAAACAAATTACGGAGGATTATTGATGCTCTCTGACATAGAAATTTCACAACAAAACAATCTTGAACCGATTACAAAAATCGCTGAAAAAATAGGACTTAATCAAGATAATTTGGAACTTTACGGAAAATATAAAGCAAAACTATCTTTTGATACCATAAACAGACTTACCTCTAAAAAATCCTCCGGCAAACTTATTTTAGTAACTGCCCTCACCCCTACCCCCGCCGGCGAGGGAAAATCTACCATATCCATAGGACTAGCCGACGGATTACAAAAAATCGGCAAAAAATCGATTTTAGCTCTGCGTGAACCGTCTATGGGACCTTGCTTCGGCTTAAAAGGCGGAGCAACAGGCGGAGGATATGCTCAAATTGTGCCGATGGAAGAAATAAATCTTCATTTTACCGGAGATATTCATGCCATTACGGCTGCGAACAATTTGCTTGCCGCAATGATTGATAATCACATAAAACAAGGTAATACCTTGGGATTAAACCCCAATGAAATTCGTTGGAACCGCTGTCTTGACCTAAATGATAGAGCATTAAGAGAGATACAAATTGCACTTGGTTCATCAATAAACGGCACCCCCAGATATGACCACTTTGATATTAGTGTTGCCAGCGAAATTATGGCTATCTTCTGCTTGGCAGAAAATTTGGATGATTTGAAAAATCGCATAAAAAGAATTGTTATCGGAAAAACTTTTGACGGACGCTATGTTACTGCAGGAGAAATTAATGCTCATGGTGCAATGACCGCATTATTAAAAGATGCCATAAAACCGAATATTGTTCAAACATTAGAAAAAACACCTGCCCTTGTTCATGGCGGACCTTTTGCTAATATTGCCCATGGTTGCAACAGTATTATTGCCACAAAAACAGCTCTCAAACTTGCCGATTATGTTGTTACCGAAGCAGGCTTCGGAGCAGATTTGGGGGCTGAAAAGTTCTTGGATATAAAATGTCGAATTGCAAACTTAAAACCTGATGCCGCAGTTATTGTCGCTACAATCAGAGCTCTAAAGATGCACGGCGGAGTTGCTAAAGACAATCTTAAAGAAGAAAATGTTTTGGCCGTAAAAGAAGGTTTTGCCAATCTGAAAACTCATATTGAAAATATGCAAAAATATGGCTTACCTATCGTTGTTGCAATCAACCGCTTTATAACCGACAGCACAGATGAAATTAAAGCCGTAGAAGAATTATGTCATCAAAACGGTGTTGAAGCAATTATGGTATCATCATGGGAACATGGAGGCGATGGAGCAAAAGACTTAGCTCAAAAAGTTGTTGAAATTACAAATACTCCTAACAATTATGCTCCGATATATGATTTAAATAAAACGCTGAAACAAAAAATAGAAACCGTTGCAAAAGAAATTTATCGCGCCGGAAAAATTGAGTATAGCGAAACAGCAACTAAAAAGCTGGCAGAATTTGAACTAAACGGCTATTCAAACTTACCGGTTTGTATAGCTAAAACTCAAAATTCTATTTCTGCAGACAGCAAACTCATCGGTGCTCCGCAAGGACATTTGTTTGAAGTAAAAGATGTTCGTTTATCTGCCGGAGCAGGATTTGTCGTAGTTTTAGCCGGCAATATTATGACTATGCCCGGTCTTCCCGTACATCCGGCAGCAGAAAATATCGATGTTGATGAATACGGCAAAATCACCGGTTTGTTTTAAGTTTTGTCTGACATTAAAGTTGTTTTTTATAGACAAAAAATTTTATTTGTGTTAAAAATAAACAAGTTTCGAAAATTATTAACACTCTAAAATATTATTTTCTATGAGAGCAATTTTTAGCGGATCATTTGATCCTATTACCGTAGCTCACCTTGATATAATCAAGAGAGCCGCAAAATCGTTTAAAACAGTTATCGTTAATGTCGGTAAAAACAGTGAAAAGACACCGTTATTTTCCGTTGAGAAACGCGTTGAGCTGATTAAGGAAGCTATCAAAGATTGGCCGGAGCGTCAAAACATTATGATAATCGCCGAAAGCGGTTTGACTGTTGATGTTGCAATGGCTTACGATGCTAACGTCCTTATCCGAGGTGTTCGTCCCGGCACAAATGACTTAGAAAACGAAAACAAGTTAGCTGTTATGAATCAATATCTGGCAAAAATACGAGGGTTTAAACTTGAAACAAAGTTCTATAACTCAAATGATGTATTTTCTGCCAATATATCATCAACAGCCGTAAAAAATCTGTTTGAACTTCGCCAATACATTGCTGCAGCTCGCTGTGTACCGGCAAATGTTCACGAGGCTATGTGTGAGTTGTATCTTCGCGAATTGTGGTTAACATTGTTCAAAACCGAAGTCGATGCACTTTATCATTGGAAAGATTTGCTAAAGGCTTATCGTGGTCGTCAGTACCATAACTTATCGCATATTGCTTATATGCTCAATATGTTACAAATTTATCTGTCACAAAATTCTCATTGTACAGACTTTAGTAACCATAAAGAGCTTGTATTAGCAATTTTTATGCATGATTATGTGTATAATACCGACCATGGCGACAACTCGTCGATTGCAAGGATGGAAGTCAATGACAATGGTCGCATGCCGTTACCGTATTCTAACGAAATGGCTTCTGCCGGCGTTATCTTCGACATGCGCAACGACCTTGTTGATACAATATCTGTTGAACTGGCTCGAGGTTTGGTTATGGCAACCTCTCACAGCGGAGACAGATTGAACAACGACTACGCGTTGATTGCTGACCTTGACTTGAGTGTTCTCGGAACATTTGAAAGACGTGTATGGAAAAACTACAACACCGCTATTCGTAAAGAATATGCCGTATATCCTGACGAGATTTATATTCCTGAAAGGAAAAAAGTTCTCGAAAGATTTGCCGAAAGCAATCAAATTTTCCACACTTCGTTCTTTTACAATAATTTTGAAGAACAGGCTCGCAAGAATCTGGAGTATGAACTCTCTAATCTTTAAGCTAGTGCTTAAATTCAAAAGGTCTTATGTTAAAAAACATAAGACCTTTTTTATAATTCACATTTTTTACAACAAGGATTGTGTTCAATTTGAATATTGCAATGCTCAATGGAAAACTTTTCTTTCAGCATGTCCGTTACTTTATGAATAATATCTTTTTCCTGTGTTACAATGTGACACTCAAGTGATATATCATGCTCGTTAACACTCCATATATGCAAATGATGAACATCACAAACACCGGGGATACTTAATATCTGTTCTTTAACTTCTTCTATATCAATATTATCAGGAACGGCATTCATCAAAATATTTACAACTTTCGGAAAAGTCAAAACTGATTGATAAATCATATATGCTGCAATAATTAAGGCAACTACACCATCTATCCAATATATATCGAAATAAAGCACAAACAATCCGGATATTATCACACCTATTGAACCAAACGCATCCGCCAAGTTATGCAAAAACACCATGCGCATATTAGTATTGTGTCCTGCTCCGTGATGAGAAAGTTTTGCGGTTATTCCGTCAATCACTAATGCAACAACCGAAACCCAAATAATTATGCTACCATTTATTGTTTGAGGATTTATCAGTCGCTCAATACCTTCAACTGCCAAATAAACACCGGCTACAAACAACAAAATGAGGTTTGTATAACCTCCGATTATTTCCGCACGTTTGAAACCGAAAGTATATTTATTATCGGCTTTTTTATACCCGATTTTAAAAGCAATAACCGCGATTAATATTGAAAAAGCATCTGAAGTATTATGCAAAGCATCGCCGATTAGCGCCATACTTCCCGAAATTATACCTCCGATAATTTCAACAATGCTCAAAACAATATTGATAATAAAAGACAACAACAGATATTTTACTGTCTTATGACTGACTTCATGATGGTGATGATGACAATGTTCCATTTTATTCTCCATATATAATATTAGATATATATCTACCAACAAATGTCAAGCATACATTGATATTGACATATTAGACAAAATACGATAGACTAAAATTGCAAAACCTTATTTAGATAATTTTTAATTTTATATATTCTTATGAGCAAGAAAAACTTATTCTATGCAATCGTTGCGATTGCTATCCTTGTCGTTATCGCTGTTATTGC
>JAFYRQ010000015.1 GCA_017546885.1 Alphaproteobacteria bacterium | reverse complement strand
CCATATTAAAAGTATCGCGCAAATTATTGGTTAAATATCTCAAATATGAATCCGGTAAACCCTCCGGATTGCTTGAGAAAATAACAAATGAAGGCGGACGAGATTTTATTTGAGTGATATATCTCAATTTTATTCTGCGTTTGTTTTTACCTAAAGGAGGAGGATAAGCCTCAATCATATCGGCAAACCACTTGTTTAACGGAGCTGTAGGAACACGCAAATTCCATCTCTCATATACTTTCAAAACTGCACTCATCAATTTATCAAGTCCTTCGTTCTTCAAAGCGGAAATTGTAACCGTAGGTATTCCTTCTGCTTGAGTGAGCGAAGTTTTAAGCTTATAATTTAGTTTATCGATGGCTTCTTTTCGATTGGCAATATCCCATTTATTGACGGCAATAATCAATGCACGTCCTTCATCCAAAACTTTGGAAGCAATGGTTAAATCTTGTTTATCTAAAACTGCATCGGCATCTAAAACCAAAACTACAACTTGTGCCATAAAAGCGGCATGTTTAGAACTTGCTGCAGACATTTTTTCTAACGAGTCACTAACTCTTGAGTGACGACGAAGTCCGGCAGTATCAACCAGTTTTATTTTGCGACCTTTCCACTCCCAGTCAAGAGATATGGAATCTCGAGTAACTCCGGCTTCCGGTCCGGTCAACATTCTGTCATCTTGAAGAAGAGCATTTACCAATGTTGATTTTCCGACATTAGGACGACCGACGATAGCCAATTGAATAGGCTTTTCCTTGCTATATTCTTCATCGTCATCTTCTGTCTGTTCTTCTTCTTTATAATGCTTTTTGAGAGCATCGTATAAGTCTAACATTCCCAAACCGTGTTCTGCCGAAAAAGGAATAGGTTCTCCCAGTCCCAATTTATAAGCTTCAAAGCGACTGTCTTCCTGAAATTTTCCTTCACATTTGTTTGCCAACAAAACAACGGGTTTGTGCGATTTTCTTAAAATATCGGCAAAATGTTCGTCGTATGGTTGCAAGCCGTCACGAGCATCATATAAAAACAAACACACATCAGCAATATCTATTGCTTTTTTGGTTTGTTCCCACATTCTGCGTTCGAGATTATCTTCGTTGGAATATTCATATCCGGCAGTATCGATAATCAGCAAATTTAAATCTTGCAGTTTTGCTTCTGTTTCTTTTCTGTCACGAGTAACACCCGGTTTATCATGAACGATAGCTAACTTTCTACCGGCAAGACGATTGAATAAAGTAGATTTACCAACGTTAGGACGTCCTATAATTGCAACTTTTAACGACATAATAAACTCCTATTTGTAAGCCAATAACTCAGCATCCGTTGTTGTGATGATTACCAAACCGTCGGCAACAACAGGCGAAATGGCCGAGCCATCATCAAGCTTTAGAAAACCCATAATTTCTCCGGTGTATGGTGAAATATAAAAAGCATATCCGTTTGAAGTATTTACAATCAAGCGATTGTTTACCAAAATCGGACCGGCATAGCTTACGCCGACGGCATCAGATACCTTTTCTCCGGCAGGAACTTTTGTATCCCATATAATTTTGCCGCTTTCTGTATCAACAGCCAATAAATGCGATGTTTCGGTCAAAACATACAAATATTTTCCGGCGAGCCAAGGTTGATTTATGCTTCCGAATTCTCTTTCCCATAATCTTTGTCCGCTGATGATATCTATTGCAACCAACAAATTATTGCTACCGGCAGCAAAAACCATACCCTTACCGATAACAGGATTAGCACGAATTGCGTTTATATCAGACAACAAATTGTTGTTTCTGTATCCGACCAAATAATCTCCCCATAACGGAGAACCTGTACTTGCTTTTAGAGCACGTACTTCTCCGTTGCTAAAACCGGCTACAAGGATATCTAAATCTTTATCGTATGCCGGCGAAGCTCCACCCACCATGATTGTATCTTCGTTAGGTGTTGCATATCGCCATATTTCAGCACCGGTAATTTGATTAAATGCGATTAAAACATTTTCGATTGTTTGAACAAAAATACGTCCTCCGCCTACGGTCGGAGCGATGCGAATAGGATTTTTTTCATAATGCTTCCACAGAATTTCGCCGTTTTGAGCATTTAAGGCAAAAATTCCGCCAAAACCGGTGGTGGCAAAAATACGTCCGTTATCATAAGCAATGCCTATACCTTTTAAGGAAGTCTCTTTATCCTTGCGAACTTTCGGTTTTAAGCGTGTTTTCCATATTTTTTTACCAGTTTCTTTACCAAAAGCACTAACGGTTGCATCTGCATCAATCGCAAAAACCATATTTTCGGCAATGAGCGGAGTGGCAATAAGATAATCTCTCTTGCTGTTTCCCTTTCCGAAATCTGCGGTCCATAATTCTTTTAATTCGGCATTACTGGAAATATGCTCCAAATTATGCGAAGAATTACCTCCGGACTGATTCCATAAATTTGTATTGCTCGGAGTTGGTAGCGAAATCTTTATATCGCCTTTCATATAATCTGCAGCAACAACTTCTTGCGAACCGAGAACGGGAACTCTTTGTCCGTCGATAACCAGTCTTTCTTTACCGCAGCCAAACAACGCTAAGCTTACTGCCAAAATAACAGTCTTTTTATTTAACAACATTTTTATATCCTATAAAACTGATAAAATATCTCTTACGCGATTTTTTAATTCGTCAGATACTGAAGTATTGTCTAACAAAGATTGATAGATGTTTTTTGCTTCTTCAATATTTCCGTCTCTGACAGCAACGATAGCCAACATTTCTTGAGCTGTTCCGTACCACGCATTATCTGATGCAATAGGTTCCAAGATGTTCTTAATCTCTTCGCTTGTTGCGGTATCTAATTTATGAGATGCCAATTTTATGATAGCCAAATCTCTTAACTGTTTGTTGAAGTCTTTGTCGTTAGCGATTGTGCCGAGAGCAATAATTGCTTCTTCCTCTTTTCCTTGATCTGACAATACGTTAACTTGTTGCATTTTTGCCAAATCGGCAAAAGCTCCGAATTTGCCGTCAATAATAACGTTAAGAGCAGCCAAGCTCTCATCATATTTGCCTTGATTTTGCAAATTCAAAGCAACGGCGTATGTGTCAGACCAATTTTCTGCTCTTTTTATATACCACGCTTTGATTGATTCATAGCTGACTGCTAATGACAATGCAACAACAACACATATCGTGATAAACAAACCGTATTTATCCCATAGTTTTTTCATCGATTCGTTTTTGAGATCTTCGTCAACTTCACGAATAAAAGCATCTTGTTGTGTTTCTTCAGTTTGAATATTTGTTTTTGTCTTTTTCATTTTCGTTCTTTCTTCTTTGTTTTTTACCATTTATATAAACTAATTAATTTGCTTCGCAACCGAATTATTTAAGAATTTCGTGAATTAAAAACTTTTTAACCCAACGCAAATCTTTAATAGGCATTTTTGTACCGAAGGCCGCTATACTGTATTGTGTTATCAAAGCAAGGTAATGACGATCATTGACCGGATTATACATAATCTCGATATCTTTCAATCTGTCAAAATCAACATCATCATTCTTTCTTGATAACAAGAAAAATCTGTAAATTAATATTATTCTGTTATTCTTGATAACAATTTTTTCTCTTTTGAATAACCAAGAAAATCCGAGGAATAACATAACAGCTACGGCTATCATTCCTAATATGAGTTTCCATGGAGATTCCATATTTGCGGTTATTTTTTCAAAATTATAAACAGCTAAACCAAGTGCGGCGGAAAAGATTAACAACCAAATCAGTGCGACAACACTTCGTATATCCCAAAACGAACGTTTGTTCATTATGATTGTTTTTTCTCCTCTTTGCGCATATCTCAAACTTTTCGGAAGCGGGGGAATAACCATATAATCTTCTGCCAGATTATTGCTGACAATAAATGTCTTTAAGTTCTTGTTCAAATCAAGAGTTTCGGTAACTTTTAATCCCTCATCGGTGTTCATTATGGTAGGTTTATCCAACCTTTTGGCATAATAATGCCACATATCATAAATTCCGGCACCATCGGTAGAGATATATAAAGGAATGGTTTTTCCCGGATCAATATGTTCGAGTTCAATTATGTATTTATTTTTATTTACGATTCCAAATTGGAAAAATTCAATTCTTAATCTTACACCACGATAGTTGCGAAGATGTTCATCAAAGAGTTCAACATCTCCGAACAAACCCTTAAAATCCACATCAAAGGTTCTGCCGTTAAAATATATTTTTTTGTAACGAATATGTGCAATTATCGCTCCTGCAACAATACCTAAACCGATGATAATGAAAGCATAATCAACAAAAATGTGATTTATAAACGGTTCTATGAAATCTTTTGATTGTTTATAAACTTTTTGTGCAGATTCGTCATACATACCGTTGCTTAATTCAAAAGCACCGATTATAGACATCAAAAGACCGATAAAAATCCCGGGTAAAACTACCCAAAGGCTCAATCTGTCCTTTGCTTTTGCGGGAAAATTATCAAGTTCAAGTTTGTATTTATAACTAAGATGTTTAGGAAATCTTTGTTTCATAATTACTATCCTTATTTATAACTAATGTGTATGTTATAGCATAATATTAAAAATAATCATCTTTTTTTTTATTTTTATCATATTTTAACTAAATGGGGCTAAATTGTGTTCAATGTCGGAAGTAGATTGGGGGATTTACAGTAATGAGCTGTAGTTTTAGCGGCACCTGCGGCGGTTGCAGTTTTCGTGATTTGTCGTTTATAGATTATCAAAAGTACAAAGTAGATCAGGTGCGCAATCAATTACAGCTCATTGCCCGACAAAATTTTTCGTTTGAGGAGCCTGTTTTTATACAAGATCAAACTCGTCGCAGAGCGAGTTTGGCATTTTGTTTGCATAAAGGAAAAGTTGTTTTAGGTTTCAATGCTCTTAAAAGTTCTGAAATCGTTGATATAGATTATTGCAAGCTCTTAACACCGGGTATAAATCAAAGTTTGCCGTTTATCAGGGAGCTTTTAACAGAAATAACCAAAGTTAATTTAGTTGTTAAAGGCAAGAAAAACTCAAAAAAAATACAACGCATAGAAAAAGGCGATGTGTGGATTACAGAAGCGGATAACGGTATAGATTTGGTTTTGGAATTCCCTTTCGAACTGAATTTGGAGTTGCGTCAGATTATTTTTGAAATGATTTATGCTCAAAATGAAATTATCAGAGTTTCGCATCGACAAAGCGTAAATCATCACCCCGAGACAATTATGGAGAAAATAAAACCTTTCTTAAGCATAGCCGGGCGAGAGGTCTATATTCCTGCGGGAACGTTTTTGCAACCGTCAAAAGCCGGAGAGCAAACACTTATTTCTTTGGCTGAAAAATATTTAGGTGATACTTCGGGAAAAATAGCCGACTTATTCTGCGGAGTAGGGACCTTTTCATATTCTCTTGCTTCAAATATAAAAAATAAGATTTTCTCAGTCGATTCGTCTGCAGAATTGTTAGCCGGGTTTCAAGATTCCGTAAATCGTCAGATGATACCCAATATTGAAATATTAAATCGTAACTTGTTTAAATATCCGCTTGCAGGGAAAGAATTATACGGCTTTTCGGCAATAGTTTTCGACCCCCCCAGAGCCGGTGCCAAAGAGCAAGTTACGGCAATAACTGCATTGCCGAGTGAAGAAAAACCGCAAAAAATAATTGCTGTTTCGTGTAATCCTCATAGTTTTGTGCGAGATGCAAATATCCTAATATCAGGCGGTTATGAGCTTGTTTCTGTTACTATG
>JAFYRQ010000014.1 GCA_017546885.1 Alphaproteobacteria bacterium | reverse complement strand
CCCAGCTTACTTACCGCCGTTTGTGCCGTGAGTTTGAGAATTATAAGAAAGATTAGTCTTTCGATGTTTAACCGCTATGAGCTCTTGAAAAAGAGCTCTTTTTTATGCCTGACCTACGGTTTCCATCATCATCGGGTAGAGAGCTTGTGTCGGTTCCATGCCTTTTGTCATTACGACATTAAATACCGGATACATTCTTTCACATTCTTTTATTGCTATATCCATAATTTGAGCAATTTGTCCCTCAAAATGAATGCTTTTTTCGTTACAAAACAGCGAGTGGCGATATACCATCATTTTTTGTTCTGCCCAATAAGAAAAATGTCCCATCCATAGGTCATCGTTTATAAGAGCAAGCAGTTCGAATATTTTGCTTTTGTTCTCAATTTGATTTTCAATATTTATGAGGCATGAAACATGAAGACAACGCATATTTTCTTCAAAAGAGAAAAAAATCAGCATATCGTTCCATTTTCCTTGAACTGCGACGACAACTTCATTAGAACCGCGACGCTCGGTTACATAGGAACGCAAATTGAGGAAGTTTTCAACTTCATCAATAGGGTTATTGGCTAAAACTGTTCCGTTCATCGGGTTCATAAATTGCTCCGCTTAAATTTAAAAATGCAATCTGCATATTTATAAATAACATCATCGAGTCGCAAAATACAATCAGCCGATTCAAGTTTTCCACTTTATTTATTAAAAAAATTTTTTTGAAAATAAAAAATGCGCAAAAACAATGAGATATTTTTTAAGATTGTTGAATAAAAATTTTTGATGTGGATATGTTTAAGAAAATTAATATACTCTTTACCAATTAATATGTTTTGGAGATGAAAATGACAGGTTTTGAATTTCCGGCAATTTCTCCGGTTATTTTTGCGATAGGTCCGATAGCGGTTCGTTGGTATTCAATGGCTTATTTAATAGGTATTGTTGCTGCATGGCTTTTGATATTGCGACTTATAAAAAAGTATGATTTACCGCTTACTCGTCAACAAGTGGAAGATACGGTCTTTTTTACGACAATAGGTATTGTTGTCGGCGGTCGTCTGGGATATGTGCTTTTTTATGGCGGGGAATATTATTTACAAAATCCGTTAAAAATTTTTGCAATATGGCAAGGCGGAATGTCTTTTCATGGCGGGGCAATCGGTGCGGTTATGGGGATTTTATATACGGCATATTCTCGCAAAGTGAATTTTTGGTTGCTTACGGATATGGCGGCATTATTTGCTCCTATAGGAATTTTTTTAGGCAGAATAGCAAATTTTATCAATGATGAATTATGGGGAAGAATCACAGATGTTCCTTGGGCGGTTCGTTTTCCCAGCGGTGGTTTTTTACCTCGTCATCCGTCACAATTATATGAAGCTGTTGCGGAAGGTTTGGTTATTTTTATAGTTCTTAATTTACTTTGGAAAAATCAAAAAATCAGAAAAAATAACGGCATCATTTCTGCGTTGTTTGTAATTATGTACGGATTTTTCCGTATGGTTTTGGAATATTATCGACAGCCTGATGAACAACTCGGGTTTTTCTTCGGCTATATAACCATGGGACAGATTTTATCTTTTCCGGTGTTGTTATTCGGTTTTGCTCTGTTGTGGTATTTTTGTGTTAAGAATCCTCAGAAGTAATATTCTGTGAAAAGCGAGATGCCTTCTGTAATTTTTTGAGAGCTCTCATATATAAATTAGCAACTTTTTCTTCGCGTTTTCTTACAGCAATACAGCAAGAAACCGTAATCTTCAGAGGTCGCTTAATTTTTGGGAGTATAAACTCTGATGCGGCAATTTGACGACGAATATCATCCAGTCTTTTGAAAGCGGTTCTTTTTTCTATATTGGGAAAAATAATAACAAATTCGTTTGGAGTACAACGATATAAAATTCCGCCCGGTTCAATAGATTTAATCCTTTTGCTTATCATTTTTACAACATCATTTGCTCCGCTTTTGCGAAAGGCTTGTAACAGATGTTTGTAGTCGTCTATATAGATAATACCGAGCCCGTATTTGTTGTTCATTTTTCCGGTGTGTTTTATAAATGCTTTACCGTTAAAAATTCCGGTTGTCGGGTCTTTGTATATGGTAAAAATATGCTGGCTTACTATTCCGCAAAGAGTTGTAGCCGAGGCAGATACGAAAAACAAAGACAGCCCTGACGATTGATTGGAAAGATAAAGAGCAAGCATAATGTTTATAGCGGTATAAGCATTATACGTGCTTAATATTTTGTTGTTTACGGATGAATGCAGGAGCATTATCAAAATGCTCGCAACAAAGAGGGAAATGCTGAAAATTTGCAGTCCGGTTTCAAATTCGATAAAAGGGCTGAAATCCATTTTTATTTGTAATGCGCTTAACCACTCGCATAATGCAAAAGCGGCAAAAATAACAATCAAAAAACTCAAAGTATCGATGGAAAAAAACGGACGATTAGGTAAAAAGTAGAAGAATATCAGTCCGGCAATAATCAAAAATATCATATTGAGATATGCCGGAGTCAGATAATAAATTACGCCATAAGTATATTTTTGATAGTTGATGGCCATGTAACTTAACAGCATTATGACTACCAGAAACAAAGACCTGTTTCGGTTATATATTCCTAACGTTACAATACTGGCAATATTGATTATAAAAAATAAAAAATGTAAAATATTTTGCAAATAAAAGGGTAGCGGATTAAACAATAAATGAACACATCCGAAAATCAGCAAAAATGCTGCCGGAATCCACGAATTTTGCATTAGCGGTAAGACTTGCCGCAAATAATATTTACATTTTCGTATCACTTTTCACCTTCTGAGAGGCGATTATAATAGTGATAAGTTTAAATTTTATTTACGCATTTAATAATTGAGCTGTCGCCGTAAGAATAAAAACGATATTTGTTGTCGATAGCATGTTTATATGCTTTTTTCATTCTCTCTGTGCCGGCAATAGCACAAATTAACATAAAAAGAGTTGATTTAGGTAAGTGGAAATTAGTTATAATCATATCAATTAATTTAAACTTATATCCCGGAGTAATAAAAATATTGGTGCTGTCGGCGTAAGGGTGGACGACTCCGTTGTCATCGGTTGCGGTTTCCAAAAGACGAAGTGATGTCGTGCCTACGGCAATAATTCTGCGTCCTTCTTTTTTGGCTTTGTTGATGATTTCACAGGTTTGAGCATTTATTTCGCCATATTCTGCGTGCATTTTATGGTCTTTGGTATCATCGGTTTTAACCGGCAAAAAAGTGCCTGCCCCAACGTGTAAAGTTACAAAAACTTTTTCTATCCCTTTTTTTTCCAAAGCTTCGAAAACTTGCGGAGTGAAGTGCAATCCTGCAGTAGGAGCAGCAACCGCTCCTTCATAATGCGCATATATGGTTTGATAGTTTTCTTTATCGTTATATTTATCCCATATTCCTCCCTGTGTGGGTTTATCTCTTTTGATGTACGGAGGAAGAGGCATTAATCCGTATTTTTGCAAATTGGTTGCCAATATTTCAGGGGAACAATTAAAGCTTATCAATACTCCGTCATCGTCTTTTTTTTCTATAACCTTAGCGGTAAAGTCGCTTTGCTCGGGAGTTATTTCGTCGGTATAGAAATAAATAGTATCATCGGGGTGCAATCTTTTGGCATTTTTGATAAAAGACCACCATTTAATACCGTCAACCGGACGATAAAGCGTTACTTCTACTTTTGCTTCTCCTCTTGCTCCGTATAAACGAGCGGGAATAACTTTGGTATCGTTAAATACCAATACATCACCCTTTTGCAAAATATCAGGAAGGTCATAAAAATGTCGGTCGTTAATAGAGGTCTCATCGCTTAAGTCAAGTAAACGAGATGTATCACGAGGATTAACCGGTTGTGAAGCAATCAAATTGCGGTCTAATTCAAAATCAAAAATATCCACTTGCATTGTTTTTGTCCTTTTATTTGTTGCTGTTATAGTATATACAATAAATATTTGCAAGAACTTATAAGGAGAAACAAATGTCTAAAATTATTACTATGATTCCGGTTCGTATGGCATCTACTCGTTTGCCGAATAAACCGTTGCTTGATATTAACGGAAAAACCTTGTTGCAACGTGTTTATGAAAACGTGAAGAAAGTTGTTCCCGGTGATGTGTATGTTGCTGCCGGCGATCAGGTTATTATCGATGCTTGTAAAGAGTTCGGTGCTCCGGCTATTTTGACAGACCCGAAACTTCCTTCCGGCACAGATAGAATTGCTGCTGCATTAAAAGAAATTGATCCTGAAGGCAACAAATATGACATCGTGGTTAATTTCCAAGGCGATGCCATCAATGTTAATCCGGAAATTAATAATGATTTGATTAAGATTGTGGAAGAAACCGGTTGTGATATTGCAACTGTTGGTATGGTGTTCAAATCACAAGCAGATATTGACAGTCCGAATAATGTAAAAATCGTAATGGGACTTCGTGACGGAGAAACAGAAGGTCGTTGTTTATACTTTACTCGTGCCGCTGCTCCTTTTATCCGTAATCCTGAAAAGTGTGATAATAAAGACTTTTATCATCATATCGGTATTTATGTTTATAATGCGGCTTCTTTGCAACGTATCGTAAACTTGCCGGTTGGTGTCTTGGAAGCAAGAGAATCTTTGGAACAACTCCGTGCATTAGAGGACGGCATGGTTATCAGAGCTAAGTTGGTCAGTGAACTCAAGTTGAATAAAGAAGCTCCGGCTGATATTGATACAATGGAAGAACTTGAAGAAGCTCGTAAATTTATCAAATAAGGTTTGATATTCATTAAGAAAAGCTCCGAAAATTAATTCGGAGCTTTTTTATTCATTTGAGCATTTCTCTCCCAAAAAATTCCATCGGAATATCCTTGTATTTGCGAGTTGGATTCTGCCAGTTCAAGACGTTTTTCGGCCCAAATGCAATAATTGGGATTTTGTTCGATACCGATATATTTTCTTCCCAGTTTTTTCGCTGTAACCGATGTTGTTCCGGAGCCCAAAAACGGGTCAAAAACCACATCATCTTTATTAGAGCTTGCCAATATCAGTTTAGCGATAAGTTTTTCCGGTTTTTGTGTCGGGTGAGCGGTGTTTTCGGGCATCGACCAATAAGGAATAGAAATATCATCCCAAAAGTTAGAAGGGCAAGTGTTACGAAAACGTCCGTTTTCGGTTTGTTCCCAATCTTTAGGTTTGCCGTTTTCTTTATATGGTGCTAAAACTCGTCTGCGAATTTTTACGTCATCAAGGTTAAAGGTATAATCATTGTTCATGGTAGCAAACCATATATCTTCCATACCGTTTTTCCAGTTATGATTTGCACCTCGTCCTTTTTCTCTTTGCCAGGTTATGCGATTTTGAATTTGAAAATATTTTTCCAAAACCGGACCGATAACCAAACTTGATTTCCAATCACAACATACATAAATCGAGGCATTGGGTTTTAACAACGGTAAGACTTTTTCTATCCATGCGGTGGTGTATTGTTCATATTCTTCGTTGTTTGTTTGGTTAAATTTATTACCGTGATAATTTTTGTTCAAATTATAAGGGGGGTCAACAATCAACAAATCTACAAATGAACGTGGAAGTTTTTCCATAACTTTCATCGAATCACCAATTATGGTTTTGTTGAGTATATTTTTCACTTCTGTTTTGCGATTGACGGAAATGCAACGTTCCAAATATTCTTGTCCGTCGGTTAAGCTTATATCAATAGTTTTGTTTTTTGCAGATTTCATTTTTCCCTCTTGTTATATGGAGTAACATATAAAAGTAAAAAAAAATATAACAATTTTGTCAAAATTTTGTTGAAAAATGAGTTGAACGTGATATACTAAACTTAGTTTTGTATTATTCTAGTTTACGTATATGTCAATTATATATAGGTTCATTTCATGTTGATAAGGATTTTAATCTTTCAAGTGATATGTGGGAATATGTAGAAACAAAACTTCAACGGCGTTGAAAATTTTTATTTTTGATGCTCGCTTACGTTGATTCTTACTTTTCCCGGACGAAGCTTATGGGATTAATTTTAATTTCTTTTATCATTATGGAAATGAACAAGATTTTTCGCGATTCAGTAAACAACGTGTTTAACCGCATTAATGCAGATGAGATTGCATCTTGCAAGGGTAACTTCATCTCGGTAGTGAGCAAGGCTCATTATCAGGCTCTTCTCAAGGGCGAGGACTTCCCCCAGGAGGTTATCGCTTCTAAGGAGGACAAGAAGACCGAGGCAATTTGCCGTCTCGATGGTGAGTTCGTGGCTATGCCCGAGGTGCTTTATAATGAGATTGGAGTGGACTACCACTTCGTGTCTTATAAGGAGCACGGTCTCAAGATGGCGAAAAAGCACGGTGTTTTCACTGCTGTAAAGCAGGAGAACATTCGCGTTTGGAAAAACGTGAAGCCGGGCGAGAAGTTGCAATCTGTTATCGATGGTTTCGTGGAGCACGAGGTGAAGTTGGAGGAAGGTTTCTTCGCTGCTCAGAATATCCTTAAGGGTGAGTTCTACGGTATTTCCGCAGAAGCACTTGAGGAGAAGTATGAGTTCGTGGAGAGTCAGTTCGACTTCGACGTGTACAAGCCTAAGGCAGATGCAGTCAGTCAGTGGGTTTACAGCGACATGAACACGTATGGCCTGTTGTGGGGTGGTTTGGAGTTTCTTACAACTCCTATGATCAACATCACCAAGGAGGATGATGTTTACGGTTGCAACTACCAGGTATTCTGGGGTTGGGACGGTAAGCTTGCTTCGTACAAGGTGTTGGGCTACTTCCGCGGTTGTGGTACTGTGTTCTTCCCCGGATACTCCGGAGAGCCTAAGAAGGTGTCGATGACAACTTTCCAGCCACCTCGCGTGTTGGTTGACGTTGTTTGCTAATTCATTCATCGCGAAATGAAAAGATAGGCGTCCTTTAGGACGCTTATTTTTTTGTTTAAAAGAGGGATGTTGAAGCTTGCAAAATAAAAAAGAAAGACTAATATCGCCTCATGAGGTGAAATATGTATTACAGTTTGTTTGAAATTTTTTCGGTAGGTATCGGACCGTCAAGTTCTCATACGGTCGGTCCGATGAGAGCAGCAAAAAGATATGTAGATAATTTGGCAGAAAAAACGGATTTGAATAATATCAAAACCATCAAAACTACTTTGTATGGCTCTTTGGCTTTGACCGGATTAGGACACGGAACATTAAACGCGGTTGTCTATGGCTTAATGGGACTTGAAGCTCAAAATTTAGATTTGGATATTGATTATATCGGACAGGTTAAGGAAAGCAAAAAACTTAATTTGGGCGGAAAATCTGTTATCGATTTTGATTTTGATAAAGATATAATTTTAGAGAAAAAAATATTCCTTCCCGAGCATTCAAACGGTATGAAGATTACAGCCTATGACGGCAACGATAATATCATTTTGGAAGAAACCTATTTTTCCGTTGGTGGTGGAACTATTGCTCGTCAAGATGAAATGGCGCAAAGAATTGAGCGCAAACCATATAAAGTTCCGTATCAATTTAATAGTTGTAAAGAACTTTTGGAGATGTGTCATAAGGACCAATTAACAATATCGGAATTGGTGCTGAAAAACGAACAAAAATTACAATCTCCCGCTAAAGTCAGAAAAGAAATTTTACGTATTGCCGATATTATGCAGGAAACCGTGGACAGAGGAGTTAAAACAGACGGAATTTTGCCCGGCGGATTAAAATTGAAAAGACGTGCTGCCGGAATCTATAATGATTTAACTACGAAATTTGCCGAAAACAATGTTGACGCATTAATGATTGTTGATTGGATTAATTTGTGGGCATTTGCCGTTGCAGAAGAAAATGCTTGCGGAGGTAAAATCGTTACAGCTCCGACAATGGGCTCGGCAGGTGTTCTTCCGGCTGTTATGCGCTATTATCAACGTTTTGCAATTCAAAAATCACCTTTTAGTTTAGAAAAAGCCAATATAGTATTTTTGACAACAGCTTCTGCTATTTGCAGTTTATATCGTACAAATGCCTCTATTTCCGGTGCGGAAGTCGGATGTCAGGGCGAAATAGGTGTTGCCTGCTCTATGGCTGCCGGTGGTTTGGCTGCGGTTTTGGGCGGTAATTTACGTCAAATTGAAAATGCGGCGGAAATTGCAATGGAGCACAATTTAGGTTTGACTTGTGATCCGATTAAGGGGCTTGTTCAAGTGCCATGTATTGAACGTAATGCAATGGGAGCGGTTAAAGCCGTTAATGCAGCACGTTTAGCTATGCGTAATTCCAACGGATCTCATATTGTCAGTCTTGATAACATTATTAAAACAATGTATGAAACCGGTTTGAGTTTGAGTTCAAAGTATAAAGAAACATCATTGGCCGGACTTGCTACAAACATTAATTGTTAATCGAAATGGTAATACATAGTTTTTTTAGTGCATTGAAGGTTTTTCCTTTTTTATTTCTGACGTATTTATTATTGGAATGGTTAGAGAGAAAATCATCGGAAAAATCACTTAATCTAATCGGAAAAGCAGGAAAATGGGGAACAATTGCCGGAGCATTAACAGGATTGTTGCCTCAATGCGGTTTTGCCGCAGCTGCTTCGAATTTTTATGCGGTAAGGGCTATTTCTTTAGGTACATTAATGGCGGTGTTTTTAACAACGTCGGACGAAATGTTGCCGATTTTGATTTCTAATACGGTTGAACCGATTTTGATTGTAAAAATATTGGCTATAAAGTTGTTTTTAGGAATATTTTTCGGTTTGCTGTGTGATGTTGTTTTTCGAAAGTCTCCGTTGCCTGTTGATGTTGAAACTTTGTGTGTGCAAGAAGACTGTCATTGCGCCGGCGGAGGAATTGTAAAACCTGCATTGTTTCATTCCGTAAAAATAACTTGTTTCGTGTTGTTGGTAACATTAGCTCTTAATAGTTTATTGGCAATATTGGGCGAAGATTTTTTAAGCGAAATTGTTTTTAATCGACCGATTTTAGGTCCGATTACATCCGCTTTTGTCGGTTTGGTTCCGAATTGTTCCGCATCTGTAGCAATTACGCAATTATATATTGACGGTGCGATGAGTTTTGGTTCTATGATGGCGGGAACATTATCGGGAGCAGGGGTTGGACTTTTGGTGTTGTTCCGGATTAATCATAACCGAAACGAAAATCTTAAAATTGTGGCGATTTTATATGTTTCAGCAGTTGTAAGCGGAATTTTATTAGATTTTTTTTATTAAGTTTATAATCTTTTAGTAATTAGTGATTATATATGTAGGAAATTAACGGAGTTAATAAATGGCATTTCAAACCAAGAGAGTATTAAAGAAAGCGGTTTCATGGGCAGGATTATTTTTCTTTGCCTTGGCGGCTTATATGCTTTATCATCAGCTTTCGAAATATAGTTTGGAAGATATAAAAAATGCGTTATTGGATATTCCGCATAAGAATTTGCTTATGGCCGGATTAGCCTCTTTTGGCGGATATATTGCTTTGTCTTCATACGATTATTTGGCGCTTCGTTACATAAAACGACGTGTTGCAATTTGGAAATGGGTGTTTGCCGGATTTATCGGTTTTTCGGTGAGTAATAATGCCGGACATGCGATTGTTTCCGGTGGAACAATAAGGTACCGTTTATATACTCGTTGGCGTTTCAGAGCGACAGAAATTGTACGTATGGTTACGTTTTCAGGATTTACATATTTAGTTGCTTGTTTCTTTTTGATTATTGTCGGTTATCTCTTAACTCCGTCACAAGCAATCGGAGCCGGAACTGTTTCTAAATTTACAACTCAAATTGTGACTTTGTTGTCATTTGTCGGTTTGTTGGGCTATTTCGGATTAAGCATTTTTTATAAAAAGCCGATAGATGTAAAAGGTGTTTCATTGGATATGCCTTCTTTTCCGATGGCTTTGGCTCAAATGCTCTTGGGAGCGATTGATATTGTTATGGCGTCATTGGTGCTGTATTTTGTGCTTATTCCGTTTGTGCATATCGAATTTATGACATTTATGGGAGTGTTTATTATTGCTCAAGTTCTGGGGGTGTTTAGTCAGGTTCCGGGCGGATTGGGAGTTTTTGAAGGATTGTTTATGTTCATAATTCCCGGCGATAATGACCGCTTAATGTTATTCGGAGCTTTGATTGCATATCGAATTATATATTATTTATTGCCGTTGATAGTTTCGGCGATTGCTCTGGTGGGATATGAAACATATTTAGGTGTTCGCCGCCGCAAAATGTTAAAAGAAATAACACAAAAATAACAGGCCTTGGCCTGTTTTTTTGTGAGGAGGAAATATGGATAAGCAGATAATTGAAATAGGTAATGATGGTTTCAAATTATCATTATTTAGAGGATTTTTAGTAGTAGAAAATGTTGAAAAAAATATAAAACAAGAAGTTCCGTTAGATAACATTTTATCATTAGTGTTATCTGCCAATAATGTGCTTATTTCAAAAAATATCATCAATGAGCTTTGTCAAAGAGGTGCAAATATAATTTTTTGCGGAAAAAATTATGT
>JAFYRQ010000013.1 GCA_017546885.1 Alphaproteobacteria bacterium | reverse complement strand
TTTCAAAACCCCGGCTTGAGTGCCTTTGCCTGTTCCGGGAGCTCCGGTTATAACCAAATGCAGACCTTTATTTTGGCCTATAAACATTATTTTCTTTTGCCTTTCTTATTTACCAATGCTGCTCTCTTCAACAAACCTTCATATTGATAAGCAATAAGATGTGTTTGAACTTGGCTTACAAAATCCATAGTAACTTGAACCACGATAAGCAAAGTAGTACCACCCAATACAAATGGTACGGAAAGTTTAGAAATCAACACTTCCGGCAAAATACACAAAGCCGTCAAATATGCAGCACCCAAAACTGTTAATCTGGTAATTACATAATCTAAGTATTCAGCCGTATTTTTACCCGGACGAATACCGGCAACAAAACCACCGTGTTTCTTCAAATTATCCGCAGTATCTTCAGGATTAAATACTACCGCTGTGTAGAAAAATGCGAAGAAGATAATCAATGCAGAATACAAAGCCAAATACAACGGTTGACCATGACCGAGCAAACGACTTAATGTTTGCACCCAAGCAGGACCGTTATTGGCAGAGAAGTTAGCAATAGTAATCGGCAACAACAACAAAGAGCTTGCAAAAATCGGAGGAATAACACCTGTCGGATTTATTTTCAAAGGCAAGTGAGAACTTTCTGCCGAAGTCATTTTCATACCCATTTGACGCTTCGGATATTGAATAACGATTTTTCTTTGAGCTCTTTCAACCAAAACGATTACATAAACCAAAGCCAAAACCATAGCCATCAGCATCAAGATAACCCAGATAGACATAGAACCTACACGTCCCAACTCAAAAGTTTGAGCCAAGGCAGTCGGAATATTGGCAATAATACCAACGGTAATAATCAATGACGAACCGTTACCTACACCTCTTGATGTAATTTGATCACCGAGCCACACGATAAACATTGTACCGCCGACCAAAGAAACGATTGTTGTAAATCTGAATACGAAACCAGGCATAACAACTGCGGAAGCACCGCTACCGGCGGTCATTCCTTCAAGTCCTACTGCAATACCATAGCCTTGAATAATGGTAATCAATACTGTTAAAACTTTTGTATAGTGAACCATTTTGCGATGACCGGCTTCGCCTTCTTTTTTCAAAGCAGCTAAAGACGGAACAATAGACTGTCCGAGTTGCAAAATAATAGAAGCCGAAATATATGGCATAATATTAAGTGCAAAAATAGTCATACGTTCCAACGCACCGCCGGCAAACATATTAAACATACCGAGAATACCGTTTCGGTTATTATCAAATATTTGTGCCAAAATATGCGGATCGATACCCGGCAACGGGATAAAAGTTCCTAAACGAAAAACAATCAAAGCTAAAATTGTAAACCACAATCTTTTCTTTAATTCTTCTGCTTTTCCAAAGGCTGACATATCTAAATTTGCAGCCATTTTTTCAGCAAGTGATACCATTTTTATTTCCTTATAATCATTTAAAATAAACACACGGGGCAAAAAGCCCTTTTTAGCTATGATATTAATACATCATATTTTTTTTAATTCAACTAAATAATACCGATATTCAGCGAATTTTTCACATATAAAATCTAAAACACCCAACAAATTGTATTATTTTTATCATGGCAAAGTTCAGCTGCTTTACTGATAGTGACGCTTCCCTTATATTCTTTTCCGCTTCCCGCTCCCAGTGTTGCTCCGGGGGCATCTTTATTAATTGTAATTCTTGATGCACTCTCGGTTAAAGGCAAGGTTAAAAGATTAACGCACATATCCTTTGTTAAATCACCAAAACGAATAACAAATTCATCTTTTGAAGGATCGAGATTATGCCCGACAGAACACCTACCATTTAATGCGTGAAAACATTTTCCTTCGTGCAACATTTCAGTAGGGAGAACTAACTGATTGATAACCCTTTCATTATATAAATCATTTTTATTAGGACTTCCTAACATTAAGGTATTATAGTTAGATATGATGGTCGATATTTGGTTAGCGGCCTCATTAACTTTAAATTTCTCCATGGATTTTGTATAGCCTGCAATTCCCGCAGTAGATAGCACCCCGATAATAGCCAACACGCCCAACATCTCGACCATAGAACGCCCTTTTTCATTAAATCTCATTATCTTCCCATCCAAAAAACTTTTATCTGTAGAGAATATAAAATAAAAAAATTAAAAAATAAATATTTTTTCATAAAAAAAAGCAGGTCTGATGACCTGCTTTTTTTATTTGCTTAAAAAATTAAGCAACAATATTTACTTTACCGCCAGCTTTTTCAATTGCAGCAACAGCAGCTTTAGAAGCTGAATTTACTGAAACTGTAACAGCAGAAGTAACAGCACCGCGAGCCAACAAACGAACACCATCATAGGTTTTGTTGATAAGACCTGCGTTGCTCAAAGCTTCCAAATCAACGTTGTCCGCTTTCAATTTTCCTGCATCAATAGCTGTTTGCAATGTGTCAAGATTGATAACTGCAAAAACTTTGGCAAACGGATTATTGAAACCACGTTTCGGAAGTCTGCGGTAAATAGGCATTTGACCGCCTTCAAATCCATTGATAGCAACACCGCTACGTGATTTTTGGCCTTTTTGACCGTGGCTTGAAGTTTTACCTTTGCCACTACCAATACCACGACCAACACGAATACGGTTTTTGGTTGCTCCTTGGTTATCTTTTAATTCATTAAGTTTCATATCTTTCACCTAACATTTTATCTGTCGGGTGGCAAGCCTTGAAACTCAAGGCCTGCCCCAACATATTAATCTACGATTTGAACCAAGTGAGGAATTTTATTAACCATTCCTCTGATTGCTGCAGTATCTTCTAACTCAACAACCTTGTTCATTTTGTTCAATCCAAGTCCGATAAGAATAGCTTTTTGCTTTTCAGGGCGACCGATTGGGCTTGCGATTTGTTTAACTTTGATAGTTTTTTTAGTCATCGATTAAGCCTCCTCTTTTTCAACCTTAGCAGCAGAACCTTCTCTACGGCTAACGATATCGCCAACTTTCTTACCTCTCTTGGCAGCAACCATTCTCGGAGAATTGATAGCTAACAAAGCGTCAAAAGTAGCTTTAATCATATTGTATGGGTTGTTTGAACCCAAAGATTTAGCAACCACGTCTTGTACACCTAATACTTCGAAGATTGCACGCATCGGACCACCTGCGATCACACCGGTACCGGCAGGAGCAGTTCTCAAAATAACTTTACCTGCGCCATAGTGACCATGAACATCGTGGTGCAATGTTCTACCTTCACGCAAAGGAATACGAACCATATTCTTTTTAGCTTCGTTGGTAGCTTTAGTAATAGCTTCCGGAACTTCAGCAGCTTTACCTGAACCGAAACCAACGCGGCCTTTTTGGTCACCAACTACAACAACTGCAGCAAATGACATTGTGCGACCACCTTTAACGGTTTTAGCTACACGATTAATGTGAACCAGTTTTTCAACCAATTCTTCTTTCTTTTCTGTTTTACGACGATCTACAGCTTGTGACATCTTTAACTCTCCTTAGAATTTCAAACCAGCTTCACGAGCAGCGTCAGCCAAGGCCTTAACACGACCATGATAAATGTAACCGCCGCGGTCAAATACCACTTCGCTTACACCGGCTTTCAAAGCTCTTTCAGCAACAGTTTTACCAATAACACCAGCTGCTGCAACTGTAGAAGTTTTTTGAACATTCTCTCTTACTTCTTTATCCAAAGTAGAGGCAGAAGCAACAGTTGCACCTTTAATGTCGTCAATGATTTGTGCGTAGATATGCTTACCGCTACGGAAAACAGACAATCTCATTTTGCCGTTTGCAGCGTTTTTCAAAGCTGTTCTTACGCGTGCTTGTCTTTTCTTAAACAATTTTCTTGGCGTATTCATTAAACTAATCCTTACTTTTTCTTGCCTTCTTTACGACGGACATATTCACCGGTATATCTTACACCTTTACCTTTATAAGGTTCAGGTTTTCTATATTCGCGGATTTTGTCTGCGACTTGACCAACAAGTTGTTTGTTTGTTCCGAAAACAGTTAATTGTGTCGGAGAAACGCAAGTAATTGTAATGCCAGCAGGAGCTTCAAAAATCACATCGTGAGAGAAACCCAAAGACAATACCAACTTGTTAGAGCCTTCCATTCTGGCTTTATAACCTACACCAATCAATTCTAATTGTTTGGTGAAACCTTCGCTCACACCTTTAACGATAGAGTTAATTTGAGCTCTGGTTGTGCCCCATAAAGATCTGGCTTGTTGTGATTGACTCAAAGGAGTAACCACAATTTTATTTTCTTCCAATTTGGTGTCAACATAACCTTGGTCAAAAGTAAAAGACAGTTCACCAAGTTTACCTTTAACGGTAACAGTGCTGTTTTCAATAGAAGCACTAACACCTTCAGGGATAATAACTGGATATTTACCAACTCTAGACATACCAATTCTCCCTTAAAATACCTGACAAAGAATTTCACCGCCAACGTTAGCTTTGCGAGCATCACTGTCGCTCATAACACCTTGCGGAGTTGAAACGATAGAAATACCCAAGCCGTTGTATACTCTAGGAAGGTCTTTAACGCTGGAATAAACGCGACGACCCGGAGTAGATACACGGTAAATTTCTTTAATTACAGAAGCACCTTCAAAGTACTTCAATTGAATACGAAGTTCATCAATACCGGCTTTAACGTTATATTTTTCATAACCTAAAATATAGCCTTCTTTTTTCAAAACTTCTAATACGCTTTCACGCAAGCGAGAAGCAGGAGAGATAACTTCCTTTTTCTTCGCGCTTTGTGCGTTTCTAATGCGTGTGAGCATATCGCCCAAAGGATCAGACATAGACATCTAAATAACCTCCTACTACCAGCTTGATTTAACCAATCCTGGGATTTCGCCAAAGCTTGCCATTCTTCTCAATTCGTTACGGCAAAGCTTAAATTTGCGATAAACCCCACGTGAACGACCGGTGTTCTCACAACGGTTCTTAATACGAACACGAGAAGAACTACGCGGCAATTCTGCTAATTTCAATACTTTCTTGAAGCGTTCTTCAGGAGAAGTATTTTTATCTTTAATCTCTGCAACCAATTTGCTGCGTTTTGCTGCAAATTTTTCGGCTTTAGCGATTCTTTTTAAGTTTCTGTAAACTGAACTTGTTTTAGCCATAATTTATCTCCGCTTAGTTCTTAATCGGTAAGTTAAAACTGGTCAAAAGCTCTTTAGCTTCTGCATTAGTTTTAGCTGTTGTACAGATAACGATGTCCATTCCACGAACTGCATCAACTTTTTCATAGTTGATTTCAGGGAAAATGATTTGTTCTTTGATACCGAAAGCAAAGTTGCCACGTCCATCAAAGTTTTTGCCTTGAATACCATGGAAGTCTCTGATTCGTGGCAAAGCCATATTAACCAATCTTTCCAAGAATTCATACATCTTATCACGTCTCAAAGTAACTTTACATCCCAAAGGCATGCCTTCTCTTACTTTGAAAGTAGCAATAGATTTACGAGCATGAGTAATTACCGGTTTTTGACCTGCAATTTGACCCATTTCGTCAGCGGCATTGTTCAATTTCTTCTTATCTGTAACAGCGTCACTAACACCCATGTTCAATACGATTTTAGTCAACTTAGGAACCTCGTGTGGATTGGTGTAACCGAATTTTTCCACAAGAGCTTTCTTAATGACTTCATTATACAATTTTTCAAAATTTGTCATTTTTCAATCCCTTATTTATCGATTACTTCACCGGACTTACGGGCAAAACGTACCTTGCGTCCATCTACTTCTTTGTATCCAACTTTTGTTCCTTTGCCAGACTTGGAATCTACCAAGGCTACATTAGAAACACTAATCGGTGCTTCTTTAGTAATAATACCACCGGCAGAAACTTGGCTCGGTTTGGTGTGGCGTTTAACTAAGTTAACGCCTTGAACCACAACCTTACCTTCTTTCGGCATAGCTTTTACTACTTCACCGGTTTTGCCTTTGTCATCACCAGACAAAACAATAACCTGATCACCTTTTTTAATTTTCAACTTAAGGTTCATTATAATACCTCCGGTGCTAATGAAATTATTTTCATAAATTTCTTTGCACGCAATTCTCTGGTAACAGGGCCAAAAATACGAGTACCGATTGGCTCGCCGTCCTTGTTAATCAGAACTGCAGCATTAGAATCAAAACGGATTACAGAACCGTCTTTACGTCTAATGTCGCTTGCTGTGCGAACGATAACTGCTTTATGGACGTCACCTTTCTTTACACGTCCTTTTGGCAATGCATCTTTAATCGATACTACGATTACGTCACCGACGGTTGCATGCATTCTTTTAGAACCGCCCAGAACCTTTATGCACTGCACCTGACGTGCGCCTGAGTTATCTGCAACATCCAGGTTGGTTTGCATTTGTATCATTTTCTTATTCCTTCTCTATTCGGCGTTATCAACTAACACTGTCCAAGCCTTGGTTTTTGAATAAGGTCTAGATTCAATAATTCTAACCTCATCACCAATCTTGAACTGGTTGTTTTCATCATGAGCAGCATATTTTTTGCTTCTCTTAATGAATTTACGATAAACAGGGTGCATAACCTGACGTTCAACTTTAACGACAACGGTTTTGTCCTGCTTGTCACTTACTACAACACCTTGAAGAATTCTTTTAGGCATATCTTTTCTCCTAACTATTCTTCTTACGCTCTGTTAAAAGCGTATTGATTTTTGCAATATCGCGACGAACTTTGCGAATACCAGCGGTATTTTGCAATTGTCCGGTAGACTGTTGAACTCTCAAGTTAAATTGTTCTTTTTTAGCTTCGAGCAATTTAGCTTCCAATTCATCAACACTCATACTGCGAAGATCCTTAATTTTTGCCATCTTATGCTACTCCTTGGTCAGAATTGAGGCGTTTTACAAACTTTGTTTTGATTGGGAGTTTAGCAGCACCCAAAGCAAATGCATTGCGAGCCAATTCTTCAGAAACTCCATCAATCTCAAACATAATTCTGCCTGGTTTCACTCTGGCGCACCAATATTCAACAGAACCTTTACCTTTACCCATACGAACTTCGGCAGGTTTATCAGATACTGGTACATCTGGGAAAATTCGAATCCATACTCTTCCGGCTCTCTTCATTTCACGAGTAATCGCACGACGAGCTGCTTCAATTTGACGAGCTGTAATACGATCCGGAGTGAGAGCTTTCAATCCATATGTTCCGAAACTTAATTCCGAGCCACCTTTAGCCAAGCCGTGAATACGACCCTTGTGGACTTTGCGGAACTTTAATCTTTTTGGACTTAACATCTTCTTATAACCTCAATGTTTACTTGTTTTCAGCCAACTTTTTGTCTTGAGCCATTGGATCGTGAGCCATAATTTCGCCCTTGTAAATCCAAACTTTTACGCCGCAAGCACCATAAGTTGTGTGAGCAGTTGAAGTTGCATAATCAATGTCAGCGCGCAATGTGTGCAAAGGAACTCGACCTTCACGGTATTGTTCTGTTCTTGCAATTTCAGCACCGCCTAAACGGCCACTGCAGCTAACCTTAATGCCTTCTGCACCCAAACGAAGAGCTGATTGCATAACGCGTTTCATAGCTCTACGGAAAGCAACACGTCTTTCCAATTGTTGAGCAACACTGTCAGCAACGAGCTGAGCATCCAACTCAGGTTTTCTAACTTCCAAAATGTTCAATTGAACTTCTGAAGAGGTCAGGTTTTGAATTTCTTTTCTCAAAACTTCAATATCCTGTCCTTTTTTACCGATTACTACACCAGGTCTAGCTGAATGAATAGTAACTCTGGCCTTTTTGGCAGGACGTTCAATTACAATCTTGCTGATACCGGCTTGAGCCAATTTATCTTTCAAGAATTCTTTAATTTTTACGTCTTCATGTAAGTAGCCGGCATAATTGTCGTCTGCATACCAACGAGAGTCCCAAGTGCGGTTAACTCCCAAACGAAGACTGGTAGGATTTGCTTTCTGTCCCATAAACTTACTCCCCACGCTCGGTTACAACGATAGTAATATTGGAGAACGGTTTCAAAACACGAGCTCCTCTTCCGCGACCGCGAGCATGCATACGCTTCATTACCAAACCTTTTCCGCAATAAGCTTCACTAACATAAAGCTTATCAATGTTTAACTGATGATTGTTTTCAGCATTTGCAATAGCAGATTGCAAAACTTTCAAAACCGACTTTGCAATTCTCTTCTTTGAGAAAGTGAGTTCTGCAACAGCCTTTTCTACACTTAAACCACGGATAGTTTGAGCAACAAGATTGAGTTTTTGCGGGCTAGTGCGCAATGCATTGCAAACGGCTTGAGCCTGATTTGCAGCGAGCATTCTAGTATCTTTAGATTTTCCCATTACTAACTCCTTTTAGCTTTCTTATCTGCAGCGTGGCCGTAGAATGTACGAGTAGGAGCAAATTCACCGAATTTGTGGCCTACCATATCTTCAGTAACCAATACCGGGATAAACTTATGACCATTGTGAACACCAAATGTTAAACCTACAAATTGAGGCAACATTGTTGAACGACGCGACCAAATTTTAATAACTTCATTACGAGTAGAAGCTCTGGCAGCATCTGCTTTCTTCAGAAGATATCCATCAACGAACGGTCCTTTCCATACTGAACGTGTCATTAGCTTATCTCCTTTTATTTCTTATTATCATGACGTGAACGCATAATAAAGCGATCTGTCTTCTTGTTAGAACGAGTTTTACCACCCTTGGTAGGTTTACCCCACGGAGTTGTCGGATGACGACCACCTGATGTACGGCCTTCACCACCACCCATCGGGTGATCAACCGGGTTCATAGCCACACCACGAGATACAGGGCGCATACCCAACCAACGTGCACGACCAGCTTTACCCAAGGATTTATTTTGATTGTCCGGATTTGAAACGGCACCAACGGTAGCCAAACATTCTTCACGAACAATTCTCAATTCTCCAGAACTCAATTTCAATTGAGCATAACCGGCATCTTTACCCACAACTTGAGCATAGCAACCTGCAGAACGAACCAGTTGTCCGCCTTTACCAGAACGCAATTCAACGTTGTGAACAATTGTACCGACCGGCATGTTCTTCAAAGGCATAGCGTTACCCGGTTTAATATCAGCTTTTTGAGCTGAGATAACCTTGTCACCGGCCTTTAATCTTTGAGGAGCAAGAATATATGATTTTTCACCATCTTCATAGCTGATTAAAGCAATGAAAGAAGAACGGTTTGGATCATATTCGATTCTCTCTACTGTAGCTTCCACATCAAACTTATTACGTCTAAAGTCGATAATTCTGAGTTTGCGTTTGTGTCCGCCACCCTTTCTCCGACTTGTAACATGTCCGAAATTATCACGCCCACCGGTCTTAGTAAGACCAATTGTCAAAGACTTCTCAGGAGCACCTTTATAAAGTTCGCTTCTGTCTACGATAACGAGTTGACGAAGTCCAGGAGATGTGGGCTTATATGTTTTTAACACCATCTTTTAAATTCCTGTTGTAACATCAATATTTTGACCTTCGGCAAGAGTAACCAAGGCTTTTTTGTAGTCTGAACGACGACCTTCATAACCTCTGAATCTTTTTACCTTACCAAACTGACGAATAGTATTCACTTTAACGACCTTAACGCTAAAAATAGCTTCAACGGCAGCTTTAATAGCTTCTTTGCTGGCATCTAAAGGAACGCGGAAAACGATTTTTCCGGCTTCAGAAGCGAGCATAGACTTCTCAGTGATTACCGGACGAACCAATGTATCATACATAGAAGCAACTACATTGTTGGCTTTAACATTCTTTTTCATTTCAGTCTTTCCTCCAAGCAGTTAACAGCGTCTTTAGTCAACACTAATTTGTCCTTTTTCAAGATGTCATAAACATTAGCACCGATTGTCGGCAAAACATCGATACCGGCAATATTGCGAGATGCCAATGCGAAGTTAATATCTACTTCTTTACCATCGATAAACAAGCAATTGTTAAATCCGCAAACATTCAATTTAGCTTGTAAATCTTTTGTTTTCGGAGAAGACAATTTAGCTTCATCGATAACAACCAAGTTACCCTCTTTAACTTTAGAAGAGAGAGCGATTTTCAAACCGAGTTGTCTGAATTTCTTGGTCAAATCATGTGAGTGATCACGAACAACCGGACCAAACACGATACCACCCTTTCTAAACTGTGTACCTTTACGGCTACCTTGACGAGCATTACCAGAACCTTTTTGTTTGAAAGGTTTAGCAGGAGACAAGGCTACTTCCGAACGGCCTTTAGTTTTGTGAGTGCCGGCTTGCATTCTGGCCAATTGCCATCTTACAACCCTTTGCAAAATGTCAGCTCTAACTTCCAAACCAAAGATAGATTCGTTAAGTTCGATTGAACCAACATTTTTATTATCTAAACTTAAGATGTCCTGTTTCATAACTTTTTATCCTTTATCTTATGCATTATCAGCTGTTTCAGCTTTAACTGCGACAGGTGCATCAACTTTTTTCAATCCGGCAGGCAAAGGAAGCTCAACATTAGCAGTTTTCTTTACAGCATCGGTAATACGAACCCAAGCGTTTTCACAACCGGGAACACCACCTTTAACCATAATCAAACCTTTGTCAGCATCAACAGCAACAACCTTCAAGTTTTGAACAGTTACGCGTTCAGCACCCATGTGGCCGGCCATTTTCTTGCCCTTGAATACTTTACCCGGGTCCTGTCTTTGACCTGTAGAACCGTGAGAACGGTGAGAAATAGAAACACCGTGTGTAGCTTCTAAACCGCCAAAGTTATGACGCTTCATAGCACCGGCAAAACCTTTACCGATAGAAGTTGCACAAACATCAACATATTGTCCGCAAACAAAATGTTCTACAGATAATTCAGCACCAACAGAAAGCAGGCAGTCTTCAGATACTCTGAACTCACCCAATTTCTTTTTAGGCTCAACATTAGCCTTTGCGAAATGTCCTTTAAGAGCTTTTGAAACATTTTTAGCCTTAACAGCACCGGTACCGAGTTGAACAGCAGTATATCCGTCTTTTTCTTGTGTCTTTACAGCAACAACTTGAAGATCTTCAACACTCAAAACTGTTACAGGTACATGAGTTCCGTTTGCTTCAAAAATGCGGGACATTCCCAATTTTTTTGCGATCAAACCAGTACGCATTTTATTATTTTCCTTTTCAATTGGTTGACTAACTTTATTTCACGGAAGCCAACATTGCTTTTATTACGGGTAATTATTTATAACAAACAATTACAGTTTAATTTCAACATTTACACCGGCTGCCAAATCAAGCTTCATCAAAGCATCTACGGTTTGCGGTGTAGGATCTACGATATCGAGAAGTCTCTTGTGAGTTCTGATTTCGAACTGCTCACGAGATTTTTTATCTACGTGCGGAGAACGGTTTACAGTAAATTTCTCAATTCTTGTAGGCAGAGGTATCGGACCTCTTACATTTGCCCCGGTTCTTTTGGCTGTGTGAACGATTTCTTTTGTAGACAAATCGAGCAAACGATGATCAAAAGCCTTAAGGCGAATTCTTATATTTTGTGTATCCATCATTTTTAAATACTTTTCCTATAACTAGATGGCATAATCCGACCTTAGCCAAATTTGCCACCTACAAAATTAACCTATGCAAACCCTTGCAAAACAAGGAACTGCGGGATATTTCATATTACAACCGAGTAGGCAGAATCTACCCAAACCCAGTTAATGTGAACGCTTTGTAACATATCTGAGGATATAATGCAAGCAAAAAAATCAATTTTTTTCTATTTTTTTACAAATCCCGAATCGCTTATCCAGACTCTTATTGAGTCAAATTCCACCATTAACTTTTGACACATTATAGACAGAAAAAGGCTGAAAAAAATACATTTAATACGCTTAAAATTTACCATTTTTTAATAAATTTTAGTGGAATCCACATCATCTAGCTCATTGTGAGAAAATTTTTAATTTTCATAACTATCCATACTCTCCTCATTGTCATTACGAGGAGCGGTAGCGACGTGACAATCCATACTTTCTTCACTGTCATTGCGAAGTCCTTTAGGGCTGTGGCAATCCGTAGGATTTATAAGGCATATTGTTTTTGGATTGCTTCGCAAGGTCTTTGTCCGCTCGCAATGACAAAAGAGGTAAGTGAAAACTTACCTCTTTTGTTTATTAGTTACCCGCTATACTGATTTACCAACTATAATTAACACCGGCGCCGAGAGAGGTTGCTTCATAGTCTGAGCCGAAGGTGTAGTTAGCCCAACCATAAGCGGTTAAATTGTCATTGAAACCATAATTGCCGCCGATTTCAACTCTACCCAAGGTTTGGTCTTCAACTGTGTCAACTTTACCAATTTCGGTGATATTTATTTCATCGCCGTCTATCAATGTTTGAACAACACTCGGTTTAACGTATAACGAATAGAAGCCATCATCCGTATATTGAGTATATGCAAATTTTGCTCCGGCTTCCAATTCTACTTGTTTCAAGTCGTTATAGTTTACAGTTTTACCGACATTATCAGTTGCATCGTCATAACTGATTTGTGAGTAGAATGCTCCTAAACTCGGTGTTACCGATAATGTTCTGGTT
>JAFYRQ010000012.1 GCA_017546885.1 Alphaproteobacteria bacterium | reverse complement strand
TCGAACCCCTGACCTCTTGAATGCCATTCAAGCGCTCTCCCAGCTGAGCTATAACCCCATGGTCGAATTTAATAATAGGTCGATCGCTTATTCAAGCGCCTTGGGTGTCTAACCTCTCTGCGGTTGCTGTCGCTTTCCTTGTTCGGTAAGACAGCCAAGATGTTGCAGACGAAAACCACCCGTCGGGGTTGTTTTCGCTTAGCCATCCCTGCTGAGCTATAACCCCATAACTTGCTTTTTTATAGTAATATTTGACCGTCTTGTCAAGGTATATTTAAAACGAAATCCCCTTCACAACGTGAGGGGATTTGTAATAAGTTACAAAGCTGTTATTCGGCAGATTTGTATTTTTCCTCAAGCTCATCAATAAATGCCTCCAACGCTTCACTCATCGGGTAAATCATAACCGGACGAGCGATAATCTCATTAATTATGTCCTTGTGAGGCATAACATCGGGAGTTACATCTTTGCGCTTGTCATAAGAATCCTTGCATGCTATGCAAAAGAAATTCACCTTATCTCCATTAGTTTCAATAGAAAACTTGAGATCACCTTTTTGAGCTATAAATTTCTTCATAAAAATTGGAATAAAAGTTATTAATTGCCTTTAATCTACCTATTTATATTTTGTTGTCAAATGTTTTATTCGGCAGACCATTTCATTAAAAACTCTTCTTCCCCTGTTGTCTCATCAATTTGTGTTCCGCAAACCTTAAAACCGTGTTGCATATAAAAACGCATAGCTTCGGTATTTTTGCGATAAACCTTCAAATCCAAAGTCTTATGTTTGCGACGCAAAGAATTAAGCAACATCGAACCGATACCTTGCCCTTGATGTTTTGTATCAACAAACAGCGCTCCGATATGTCCGCCCTTTTGCATACTTACAAAACCGAGTTGTTTTCCGTTATTATCCCATACATAGGTTTTTGATGACGGAAGATATACATTGCGAATATCTTCTGCAAGGTTTTTCCAATGATTATCATTTACAAAGTTATGCGAATCAACACTACAACGCAACCAGAGCTTTGTCAGAGCTTCCGCATCTTCAGATTTATATTTTCTCAACATTTATTTAAATATCCAAATCATCCACAAATTTAGCACGTTCTACTATAAACTTAAAACGCAACTCCGGATTTTTGCCCATAATTCTTTCTACTTGGCGACGGGTTTCAAAGGCTTCTTCTTTTCCCTCTTCCGTTCCCGTATCCGGAAGCACAACTCTCAATAACGTGCGTTTTGCTTTATCCATAGTTGTTTCTTTTAGCTGTTGGGCGCTCATTTCTCCCAAACCTTTGAAGCGGCTAATATCAGCTTTTGCATTTCCTTTCAAGACTTTTTTTAAGATATGCTCTTTATCATCATCATCAAGAGCATAATAATTCTTGCCTCCGGCCGCTATTTTATAAAGCGGAGGGGTTGCAATAAACAAATGTCCGTTTTCAATCAGGCGGGGCATTTGTTGATAGAAAAATGTCATTAATAACGATGTGATGTGAGCTCCGTCCACGTCGGCATCGGTCATGATAATCACTTTTTCGTAGCGAAGATTCTCTTCTTTATAGTTTTCTTTAATACCGCAACCGAGAGCTTCCATCATATCTTTTATTTCTTGATTTTGAGCTATCTTATCAAGAGAGGCTGCGGCAACGTTCAATATTTTTCCACGTAAAGGCAAAATCGCTTGTGTTGCTCTGTCTCTGCCTTGTTTTGCAGAACCTCCCGCAGAATCGCCCTCAACGATAAATATTTCGGTATCTTCGGAAGAATTGCGAGAACAATCGGCAAGTTTTCCCGGAAGGCGTAAACGTTTAGTCGGTGTTTTACGGAGTTGAACTTTTTCTTCTTTCTTTTTACGGCGAAATTCCGAACGAGCAATAACATAATCTAACAAGGCTGAAGCATTTTCAACATCGGAAGAAAGCCAGTGGTCAAACACATCTTTTACAGCTTGTTCAACCAATTTAACCGCTTTGTTTGAAGTAAGCTTATCTTTTGTTTGCCCTTGAAATTCAGGATCACGAATAAACACCGAAAGCATAATACAAGCATCGCTCAAAAAGTCTTCATTTGTAACATTTGAAGCTTTTTTAATATTTGCCATTTCGCCATATTCTTTAAGCCCGCGTAACATTGCAGACTTAAAGCCCATTTCATGAGTTCCGCCTTGCGGAGTGATAACCGTATTACAGTATGAATGGCAAAATCCGTTTTCATCTTCCGGCCAAGTAACCGCCCACTCTACTTTTCCTTCATCGTTAGCAAGTTGAGATTCTCCGGTAAAGGCTTTGCGATTGATTGTTGTGCGACTACCGATTTGATAGTTCAGAAAGTCCTTTAATCCGTTCGGAAAATGGAGTTCATTTTCAACAGGTGTTTGTTCGCCTTCGCCAATAAGCTCGGGAGCACATTTCCACATAATATGGATTCCCTTGAATAAAAATGCTTTTGAACGAGCCATACGATACAATTTATTCGGCACAAAGCAACAATTTGTTCCAAAAATTTCCGGGTCGGGACGAAATGTAATACTTGTTCCTCTGCGATTTGAAATAGGGCCTACCAACTCTAATGGTCCCAAAGGCTTACCTTTTGCATAGCATTGACGATAAAGTTTTTTCTCACGAGCAACTTCGATGGTCATGGTTTCGGACAAAGCATTAACAACAGAAGAGCCTACACCATGCAAACCACCGGATACTTTATATGCTCCGCCACCGAATTTTCCGCCGGAATGAAGCATTGTCATAATAACTTCCAAAGCAGACTTATTAGGATATTTCGGGTGAGCGTCAACAGGAATACCGCGTCCGTTATCGGTAACGGTTAAAGAATAATCAGCATTGAGCGAAAGTTCGATTTTTGTGGCATATCCCGCAACCGCCTCGTCCATTGAGTTGTCCAAAATTTCTGCCGCCAAATGGTGCAATGCCTGTTCATCCGTGCCACCGATATACATACCGGGACGAGCACGAACAGCTTCTAAACCTTCCAATACTTGAATATCTTGAGCGGAATATGAACTTGTTGCGGTTGCTCCGCTTTCAAATAAATCTGTCATCTTTAACCTTTGAAAACTTTATAAAAACTGCCCATAAATTAGACTAAAACTCCAAGCTTGGCAAGGAATTTTTATAAATTACTCCATAGAAACCGCTAATTAGCATGCAAAGATAAAAGGGAGGCGAATTGCCTCCCTTTTTTGTGATAATGAGGAGTGTCATTACCAAGCATAGTTGAGACCGAGACCAAGTGATGTAGCCTCATAGTCTGAGCCGAAGGTATAGTTAGCCCAACCATAAGCTGACCAGTTGTCGTTGAAACCGATGTTACCGCCAAGTTCAATTCTACCTAAGGTTTGGTCTTCTACTGTGTCAACTTTACCCAATTCGGTTACGTCGATTTCATCGCCGTCTATCAAAGTTTGAACAACACTCGGTTTTACATATAATGAATAGAAACCGTTATCTGTATATTGTGTATAAGCAAATTTTGCTCCGGCTTCCAATTCTACTTGTTTCAAGTCGTTAT
>JAFYRQ010000011.1 GCA_017546885.1 Alphaproteobacteria bacterium | reverse complement strand
GATATTTGGAACAAGAACCGAAACTAGACCCGAATAAAAATGTTATTGAAAAAATTATGGACGGTTTAGGTGAAACCCGTGATTTGTTGAAACGTTACGAAGAAGTTTCAATGAAATTTGCTGAACCTATGACTGACGATGAAATGAATGCCCTCATTGAAGAACAAGCAGAACTCCAAGAAAAAATCGATGCTTGCAACGGTTGGGATTTAGAAAGAAGCATAAAAATTGCTATGGATGCCCTTCGATGTCCTCCTGCAGAAAGCGATGTTACAAAACTTTCCGGCGGTGAAAAACGTCGTGTTGCTCTTTGTCGTTTGTTATTACAAAAACCGGATATGCTGTTGCTCGACGAACCGACCAACCACTTAGATGCAGAATCCGTAGCATGGCTCGAAAAACATTTACAAAACTATAGCGGAACCGTTGTTATGGTAACTCACGATCGCTATTTCCTTGATAACGTTACCGGTTGGATTCTTGAACTTGACAGAGGTCAAGGTATTCCTTACGAGGGCAACTATTCTTCTTGGTTGGAACAGAAACAAAAACGTCTTGAACAAGAAGAAAAAGAAGAATCCGCTCGTCAACGCACTTTGGCTAATGAGTTGGAATGGATTAGAAAAAATCCGAAAGCTCGTCAGGCTAAATCAAAAGCTCGTATCAATGCTTATGATGAATTGTTGCAAGCTTCCGTAAAAGATAAAATTACCACCGCAAATATCAATATCCCGATGACCGAAAGATTAGGCGATTTGGTTATTGAAGCAGAACATATCTCTAAAGGATATGGAGACAGAATGCTCATTGATGACTTATCATTCAAAATTCCGAGAGGCGCTATCGTTGGTATTATCGGTCCTAACGGTGCCGGTAAAACCACTCTTTTCCGCATGATTACAGGACAAGAAGCTCCCGATTCGGGAACCATCAGACTTGGTGAAACCGTAGATTTAGGTTATGTTGATCAAGGTCGTGATGAACTGGACGCAAACAAAACCATTTGGGAAGAAATTTCTGATGGTTTGGATATGATAACATTGGGCAAAAAAGAATTTCCTTCACGTGCTTATGTAGGACAATTCAATTTTAAAGGTGCTGACCAACAAAAGAAAGTAGGACAACTATCCGGTGGTGAGCGCAATCGTGTTCACTTGGCAAAAATGCTCCGTAAAGGCGCAAACGTAATTTTGCTCGACGAACCTACCAATGACTTGGATGTTGATACCTTACGATCCTTAGAAGAAGGAATTATGAATTATCCCGGTTGCGTATTGGTTACATCGCACGACCGTTGGTTCCTTGACCGTTTGGCAACTCATATTTTAGCCTATGAAGGAGATAGCAAAGTTGTATGGTTTGAAGGAAACTTTGAAGAATATGAAAAGGATAAAAAGGCTCGCTTAGGCGAAGATGCTTGTAATCCTCATGCTATCAAATATAAACCTTTGGAAAGATAAAAAGAACGGGCGAGGAAAAAATCCTCGCCCTTTTTGTTATTGTTCACCAATGCGTAACGCTTCAATAAATGCCGATTGTGGAATTTCCACTTTTCCGAATTGTCGCATACGAAGTTTACCTTTCTTTTGCTTATCCAAAAGTTTGCGTTTACGAGTTATATCTCCGCCATAACATTTTGCGGTAACATCTTTACGTAGCGCAGAAATTGTTTCACGAGCAATAACTCTACCGCCGATAGCCGCTTGAATCGGAATTTTAAATAAGTGTCTGGGAATCAAATCTTTAAGTCTTTCACAAATTTGACGACCTCGAGATTCTGCTTGTGAACGGTGACACAAAAATGCTAAAGCATCTACCGGTTCTTCATTAATCAATATCTGAACTTTCACCAAATCAGAAACCTGGTGTCCGACAATTTCATAATCGAAACTTGCATAACCGCTGGTTATAGATTTTAAGCGGTCATAAAAATCAAAGACTATTTCATTGAGCGGAACTTTATAGACAACCATCGCTCTTGAACCGACATAGGTCAACTCTTCTTGCACACCTCGACGGTCATTACACAACTTTAATACCGCTCCCAAATATTCGTCCGGAACCATAATTGTAGCTCTGACAACCGGTTCTTCAATCGATGAAATCTGTGTCGGATCCGGCATATCGGCAGGGTTGTGCAAAGTAATTTGCAGACCTGAAGTAAGATTTATATTATAAGCCACGGACGGAGCTGTGGTTATTAAATCTAAATCAAACTCTCTTCCTAATCTTTCTTGGATAATTTCCATGTGCAACAAGCCGAGAAAACCGCAACGGAAACCTAAACCTAAAGCAGCAGAGTTTTCATTTTGATAATCAATACTGGCATCGTTCAACTTTAATTTTGCAAGAGCGTCTTTTAAGTTTTCATATTGACTGCTGTCAACAGGAAAGATTGAACAAAACACCACCGGAACTGAAGGTTTAAATCCTTGCAAAGCCTCAGCACAAGGAGTTCTGTTATCCGTAATCGTATCACCGATACTGCAATCGCTCACACTCTTTATACTGGCAGTAATAAAACCGATTTCCCCCGGATATAACGCGTCAACATCTTGCATTTTAGGTGTAAAAATACCTACTTTATCAATTTGATAAACCGCATTATTTGACATCATTCTTATTTGTTGTTTTTTACGAATAATTCCGTCATGAACACGGACTAAAATGATAACTCCCAAATAGCTGTCATACCAACTGTCAATCAACAAAGCCTTCAGCGGATTTTCCGTATTTCCGGTAGGAGCAGGAAGTTTGTTCACAATAGTTTCCAGCAAATCAGGTATTCCAAGACCGGTCTTTCCGGAAGCTTCTACCGCATCAGAGGCATCAAGTCCGATAACATCTTCAATTTGTTGACGAACTTTATCCGGTTCGGCAGACGGCAAATCTATCTTGTTCAAAACCGGAACAATTTCGTGATTATTATTTATTGAAAGATAAACATTGGCAAGAGTTTGTGCTTCTACCCCTTGTGTTGCGTCAACTACCAATACGGAGCCTTCACAAGATGCCAAAGAACGGCTTACCTCATAAGAAAAATCAACGTGTCCGGGAGTGTCCATCAAATTTAATTGATAATCATTTCCGTCTTTAGCCTTATAATTCAAACGAACGGTCTGAGCCTTTATCGTTATACCTCTTTCACGTTCAATATCCATAGAATCAAGCACTTGTTCTTGCATTTCGCGTGAAGTCAAACCTCCGCAATATTCAATAATGCGGTCGGCAATAGTTGATTTTCCGTGGTCAATGTGGGCAATAATTGCGAAGTTACGTATTAAACTTAAATCCTGAGCCATATCTTTCCTATTTTTAATCAAATTATTATTTGTATTCATAAATAGAATAAATTTTTAAGTAAAGCAATATATTATTGATTATAATGCTTAAATATGATAATAATAAAATATAACAACCCAGGAGGTGCCAAATGAAAAAAATGATTGATATTGATTTTGGTTCGGCTCGTTATGACGAATTGGTTGAACTTCGTTATAAAGTGTTGCTTGAGCCGCTGGGACTAAAATTTCTTGATAAATATCGTGAAAATGAAATGGGTTATTTGCACATCGGCTGTATTGAAAGCTTAGATGACAAGCTCGTCGGTGGTATGATGATGATACCTATTGATGATGAAGAAATCAGAATGATGCAAGTTGCCGTTGACGGAAAATATCAGCGAGAAGGTGTAGGGCATACAATGGTTGCTTATGCCGAGCAAAGAGCAAAAGAAGCCGGATACTCCCGTTTGATAATGCACGCAATGTTATCGGTAGTTCATTTCTATGAAAAACTTGGTTTTGAAGCCGAGGGCGATATTTTTGAAGAACACGGAATAACTTTTGTAAAAATGGTAAAATCTATTTAGGCAGACGGATATGGTACAAAAAACTTTTGAAGAATATAAGCAAGAAATGCGTGATTATTATACTTTATCCGAAAGAGAACGTAGTGGAAAGCTGACCGCCGGTGAAAAAACGGTATCCGATATGAATATTCAGGAAATAACCGACGGACTATATGCAAATTTTCCTAAAAAACCTACTTTAAGCGATAAAATGGCAAAATGTTATGCTTATTGGTATCTTTCTGCATTGCCGATGTCTGAAGTTTATTATCACGATTGGCGCAAGCAACTAAAATCTTGTATCAACGAATTACCGGAAAATAATCCCGATAATGACGGAAAGTTATTCTTTTTGTTATGTTCACTGCAACGAGCTAAAGGAAAAAGCGGAGAAGCTTTTAAATATGCCGAAAAGATTGTAAAAAAGCTTACCAAGAAAAATCAAAAACACCCTAAAGTACAACAAATTGTCGGCGAGTTAGCCAAACCTTACTATCACGAATTGTTGGAAAGTGCAAATAACGGAGCAAATTTTGCAAATTATCAAGAACAAATAAAAGCCTTTGATAAGGTTATTCCGGTTATGCTAAAACTTCCGGAAGGTTCAAGATATAATGCCTCACAAGATTTATTGAGAAAGATGTATCCTGTTTATCAGCAAAGTGAGTGGGGCAGAAACGAGTTCGGATATAAACATAAATCTATCAAACATCGAGTTTATGAGAGCATGTCCGAAACTACCAAACTTCACATGCGTAATCAAAGAGCAAAACAAGATTGGCTCTATAAATAAAGACAAATCTAAACGGCAACGCAAGAATTTTTAATTTTCGTAGCAATCCGGTTAATAAAAAACTCGGATAATGGCATAGAAAATAAAAAGAGAAAAAATTTTAGTGTATACAGAAACACATGAATTTTTTCTCTTTGAAATTTTGGCTTCAGATGTGCCATTATACACTATTTTAAGCGAGTTTTGAGCTTGTTCCAGCCTGTATTCTGCTTCTTAACTTCCGCTTCTTGTTTTTTAACCTTTTCGGTGGCTTTTTCTTCCCATTTACGAACAGGTTCTTTAGTTTTATAAACCATCTTTCTTTGATTTTCGTTTTGAATGATACCGACAGGCATAAGCTGATTTAACAGTGCCGGAGACACAAATTCCTGATGTTTGGTTTGAAGATTTTTTACCAAAGCATCAACAAGCTCGGCTGATGGTTTGAAGTTATATGCACTAATTGTACCGGCATAAAAAATTACAAAAGCATGGCACGGAGACGACAAAAGAACATCAGTATAGTCAACACCGCGAATAAAACGCAAAATAACTTTAGGCTGAACCTCACATTGTTCGGCTTCTTCAAAATTAACCGCAGTCGGATTTGCAAAAAAACTTGCAGCCAAAGTATCACGAACTGTTTGATTCAACATTCCGCAAAAACCCCTAATCGGAAAACCGTCTAATGTATATCCTTTGTGTTCCCCGTCTTGAGGAAAAACTTCATAACAAAAAATCTGCTCCGCTTCAAAAATATTTTTCATCGCAACCGAGCCGGACAAGTTCTCAAATTGGTACAAAGGTTTCAGCTCAGGTGGTGCTTGTTCTTCTCTGGTCCAACTGTTATTTTGTTGCTGAGATTCTAAAGAAACATCTCCGCCCAAAATCCCCTGTGCAAAGGCAGAAAAAGAAAACAAAACTGTTACCAATAAAACTTTACAGAACATCAAAAATTCTCCCCAAATAATTGTCTGCCTACTATTATAAATGATAGAAGATATTTTACAAGCAAAAACACAAACAAAAAAGCCCTCGATTTTCTCGAGGACTTTTTTTGTTGTAGCAAAAACTACCACGGATCATTATATTTGAGCTTCGGATCGTTCAGACGCTCTCTATAAGCATCCCCTACGGTAGTCTCTACACCTACTTCTGTAGTTACTCCTTCAGGGGAAGTATAATAGTATCCTCTACTATATCCTTTCTCATGAGAATTAAGATTTCCCGGGTGATTATTTAGCATATATAATTGGTCGTAAGTATAGTCAACTTCATCTGTATTTCTGAAACTATCACGATCAAAATAACAATATACTGTAGCATAGCCTTCCAATTGTCTATAATAAACAGGGAACAAATTCCAATATATATCATTTGCATCTACTGTC